>CAIYET010001098.1 GCA_903925285.1 Candidatus Hydrogenedentota bacterium
CGAAGGTCCTTGAGGTGTTGAATCAGTTTTCCAATCTGCGTATCGGCATACAAGATTGCGCCATCATATAGGGCATTGAAGTGCGCGCGATCCGCTGCGGTGAACGGCTGTCCGTCGCGTCTGACATAAGACTGTCCGAAATCCTTGGGTTCAAGGTTGTCGATTGCGTAGTTGCGATCCATCCATTGATCATAAGGAGGCGTCGGCGATAGTGGGAAATGGATGTCCATCGCGTGAATATAGGCGAAAAAAGGGGCGTCCCGGTGACTCGCGATCCAAGGCAATACCTGTGCGTTGAGACTCTCGAAGTTGGGCACTTCACCCTTGCCAAGCACCCAGGGCAACTTGATGAACTCGTCAAACGATTTCGACAGCCGATCCGACGCCTCGAACAGCGGATGCGCATCAAAGAATACGGTGCGGTAGCCGTTGGCCTTCATCGTGGCTCCAATCAAAGCCTCATGTTGCGGCACCACCCGCTGGAACGTGGCACGGGAAAAACGGTCGCTGAGAGACGCCACGGGAAAGTAACGCCCCGTCATATACGAGGGCACGGAGAAGTTCGTGGCGGTGCTTTGCGCGAACGTCTGTTCAAACATTGCGCCGCGTTGAGCGAGGCTGTCCATGACGGGCGAGGTGGGGCGCGAGTTCCCGTAGCACGATAGATTTTTGGTGCGGCAGGCATCCAGCAATATCCAGATCACGTTCGGACGATTCTTGCCTGCAACGGGACCGCTTGTTCCCTGGTCATCACCGGCCCGCTTCGAAACGATAGGGCGCTCGTGCAACAGCCCGGCGGCAAGCAGGACAATACCCAGCAGGAAAAGTGTTCCAAGACCGATAATCGACTTCCGGTGCACCATGAAACGCCTCCCTTCTCAGAAAGGTCTTGCGGCTATACTTCTGACAAATCCCGCAGGATATATCGAACAGGCGATGGAGCCACCCGTCTATTCGCCTGGGGCATGGGAGTAAAGGCCCGCAACGGTCCTGGAAAAACTGGCGCGCCTGCCGCGACTCGAACGCGGGACCCACGGCTTAGAAGGCCGTTGCTCTATCCACCTGAGCTACAGGCGCGTGGTGGAGTGTGATTATCACACATGGGCGGGTAAACCGCAAAATTAGGCTGTAGGCTGGAGGCTGGAGGAAGTGCGACGAGGCGCGATTTGAGATTTGGGATTCCTCAGCCTATAGCCTATAGCCTCCTTCGCGTCGTCTACTGAATTCGGCTGTTGGCGTTGTCGAGCCACATGTCGGCGTTGTGGCCGAAATGATCTTTGAGGGGGTTGGTGATGGCGTCGAGTCGTTGGAGGGCTTCCTGTGATAGCTTCAAGTCGGCGGCGGCCGCGTTGAATCGCAGTTGCTCGATATCGCGTGCGCCGACTATGGCGGAGGTTACGCCGGGTTGCGCTTGAAGCCATGCTATGGCGATGTGTGCTAGCGGGTGGCCGAGTTCGTTCGCGAAGTTGTCGAGTGCGGCGAGGGTATCGAGGAGCAGGGGCTCGCATCCGGGTTCGTTGTGGCGCGTGCCGGGGCGTTCGCTGGTGAAGTGTCGGGTACGGCGGCGGGGCTGTGGGATGTCGTCGACGTCCTTCCAGCGTCCGCATAGGATGCCTTGGAGCAGGGGCATGTAGACGAGGATGCCGAGGCCATGGCGTTGGCAGGCGGGAACGATTTCGTGTTCGATGGCGCGGAATAGCAGGTTGTAACCGAGTTGATTGGAGATGGCGGCGCCGTGTGCCATCCATGCGTCGAGATCTTGCGGACCGAAGTTGGACACGCCGATCGCGCGGATCTTGCCTTCGGTGCGCAAATGTTCGAGCGCTTCGTATGTGTCGGCGAAGGGCACGTTATTACAGGGCCAGTGGACCTGGTACAGATCGATCCGGTCCGTGCCGAGGCGTTGAAGGCTTTTTTCGCACGCTTTGCGCACATCCGTCGGCGCACAATGATTGGACAGGACCTTGGATGCGATGACCGCCTGGTCGCGGCGTGTGCCGAGGGCGCGGCCCAATGCGCGCTCGGACTCGCCGTTTCCGTACATTTCGGCGGTATCGAACAAGGTGATGCCCACATCGAGCGCGGCGTGTACGACGGCGTCGTAATTCGACTGTTTCGGCGCGCCCCAGTAGGTTTCGTCGCCGATCTGCCAGGCTCCGAACGCCAATGTGGATACGTTCAGGGAACTAGAACCCAAAGAACGGAATTGCATGTTTGTTTTCCTCCGTGGCAGATGGTTGGGTGTGTAGGCTTGGGTGAGTGAAATGGACAAGATGGACGCGCTCGGACGGACACGGACGGACATGAGGAAATACCGGCTTCGATGGGCGTCATCTTGGCGTCAGAGGTAGTCATCGCGGCGGGTTTCGAAGAATGCCTTGGTTTTTTGCAGTCCTTCGGCCAGGTTCGTCTTGGGCGCCCAGCCGATGCGGTCTTTGATGCGCGTATTCGAGATCCGTATGTCGCCGACATCGAGCGAGACCCAGTCTTTCGGCCATGGTATGTGCGCCACGCGTCCGTGGCCGACGGCCTCGACGACCATTTCCGCGAAGTGTGCGATGGTGTGTTCTTGGTCGTTGCATGCAAAGAACACCTCGCCGTAATGTTTTTGACTCCGTGCCACTGCAATCAGCGCGTCCACGCAATCGTCGACATACAGCATGTTTCGCCGTTGATGTCCCTCGCCGAAGATGGTCAGTTCACGGTTTTGAAAAGCCTGGCCGATGAAGAAGTTCAAGACGCCTGCCTCGCGGCTCTTGATATTCGCGCGCGGTCCGTAAACGTTCGCCAACCGCACGACATGCGTCTTGAGTCCGTGCGAGCGGTGGTAGATGAGGTGGTATTTCTCGGCGACGCTCTTGTTGGCGCTGTAGATGTCGTTGGGAAATTCTGGGTGGAGTTCGTCGACCGGGTCGCGGAGCATTTGTCCGCACTGCGTGCTGGTGCCGATGTAGACGATGTGGGTATTGGGGTTGTCATGGCGGGCGGCTTCGAGGACGTTCATCGTACCAACGCAGTTGATGGCGATGTCGAGGAACGGGTCTTCCATCGAATAGGTGTGCGATGTGTGCCCGGCGCAATGGAAGATTAGGTCCGCTTCGGCGACGCAACGGCTCACGAGTTTGATGTCGCGAATGTCGTTGATCGAGACGTGAATCGCGCCCTTGTAGTCTTTCAGATTGGCGAGATTGCCGCCGCCGTGATCCATTAGCGAATCGTACACGGCGACTTTCGCACCGAGTTGGTGGCACCGAATCGCCAAGTTGCTGCCAATGAAACCCAGTCCGCCAAGGACCAGTACTTGCCGCCCATCGAATAGATCGCTCATGCTACGCACCACCTCTATCGATGCGCCGACGCTCTCTCAAGTCTTGTCCTTCCTGGTCAATGGCGTCGGCATCGAAGCGTGAACCGGTGGCCGCACGCCATCAATGCTGCTGCGCAAATGGCCAACAGGAGTCCGTCGCCTCCGGGTGGGGGGGGAGACGCGGCCAGGGCGCCGGTCGTCGCATTGCAGGACGAGGGGGGATCGGGCGTCGAGTAGCCAGTTCCGTTGACCGAAACGCCAAAACCGCCGCCGCCAGTGAAACCAACCCGCGATTTGTATGAGCCGTCGGTGACTGGCGCGAAGCGTACGAATATGGCCTTGCTTTGGCCCGTGGCCAAGCGGTATGTGCCGTCGTTGATGATTTCGAACGGTGCGCGTGCGGTAACTTTTCCGGCCAGCGTACCACCGCCCAAGTTGCGCACGGTAAACATGGCGTCGGTGTGCTGCCCGGTGCCCAGCATGCCGAACGAGTAGGATTCGCCTCCCGCAGGAAGCGTCACATTGACGAGCGGCGCAGCTTCGGCCTCGTCGATCGGCGCGAAAACGGACAATGCCGTGACGTCCGCCTCGATACTCGAGGGCATCGTTATTGTCCGCAAGATATCTTCCTGGTTCCAGTGGCCGCTCCAGGCGATCACGCAGTCACCGTGCGTCGGATCCATGACGACGGAAGTGGGGTAGGCGTATATCGCGGGATGGACGGCCGCAGCCACGTTTGCGCCCTCGATGGCGAGGTGCACGGGTACGGGGTTGGCGGCCAAGCGTGCCGGATCGATTTCGGAGAAGTGCGCACCGCCGTCACTGCTTACCAGAATGCTGGCCTCGACACATAAACCGTTGGCCAAGAGTACGGCGGGATCGGGGCCAACGACCTCCGATTCGAGCACTCCCAGCAAGGTGACCATATCGGGGGCCGCCTGCACGAGCAAAATGCCGATTTCACTGGCGTTCAGCAATGCGCGCGGCGCTATGGCCGATGCGTGAAGCGCCAGGTTGACGGAATCGCTCACGGCGGCAAAGACATATCCCGGCGCCGGGGACGCTTGGCCGTCCCAGCGGACCATCGCGGTCTGCCGGGTCGCACCGGTGTCCTCCACGGGTGTGGATGCCAGCCAAGTATCGCCGTCGGCCTTGAGCGTCGCGAACGAATCGTCGGGTATGCCGTCGGCGTTCGCATCCGCGGCGGCGTCGCGTACTACGGAGAAATGAATGATGTCCGGGGGGAGCACCGCGTCGGGATTCGCCCGGCTCCCGGTGATAACCGTGAGCGTGTGCGCGCCCGGACCGAGGAGGTCCAAAACGGATGCAGACACGGTGTACAGGCCGCCGGCATTGCTAAACAGCGCACTGGCGTTCGGCGAACCGTCCAGCGAAAAGCCCACGCCTGCGGTGTCGACGGGGCAATCGGTGAAAGCCGCCAGCGTGAGCGGCGAGTCGTGGGAAACCGCGCCGATGTGCAGCACGGCGCCCTCGGTCAAATTCACCGCCGTTATGGCATGGACGCTGCAGGAATCCTTTGCAGGCACAATCGTGCCGGCCGCAAACACGGATCCCCCGATGAGCGTGATACCAATGAGCAACACCGCGCTCTTTCTCATAGCTACCTCCCTATGTCATCATTTTCCGCGAGGCACCGACTTCTCGGCCTCGCTTATTGTTGCGTCGGGGCCGGTTGAGCAGGCGTTTCCGGCGATTTCTCGGCGGGCGCTTGTTCGGCCGACTGTGCTTGTGGCGCTGCTTCTGCCGGTTTTTCCTCTTCCTTCGGGAACAGGTCCGGGTTGCTCTTACGCAAGCGGTCCAGCGCTTCCTTGGATTGTTTCTCGACCTCCGAGCCGGGGAAACGCTCGACTTGCGCTTGGTATGCGCCCACGGCTTCCTTCAACTTGCCGAGATGCTCCTGGCAACGCCCGATATTCAACTGCTGGCGGCGGGCCGCAAAGGTGTTCGACCATTTTTCGACGATCTCTTGATACGAGCCAAGGGCCTTGTCATATTGGTCGTCGTTTTCCGCCAGATTGCCGAGTCCTTCAACCGCGTCCGGCACGTTTGCCGAATCAGGATATTCCTTGCGCAGCCGTTCATACGCTTCACGCGCCTTGATGTACTGCTTCGCTTCGAAGGCCGCCTCGCCCTGCATGTAGAGCGCGAGCGACGCCACCGCGCCTTTGCCTTTTGCCGCGTTCTCCAACTCGGCCGCGCGCACGCTGGAATCCTCATTCTCCATCGCACGGGCAAACTGTGCCATCGCCGAATCGTGCGTGGCACGCACGTTTGAATGGTACAGTGACCCAGCGATTACACATAACAAGACGAATGCCGCGCCCGCTCCATACAGAACGGGGTTCTTCCGGACCTGTTCGATGAGCTTCATCCAGTCGGTCTTCTTGGCTTCTTCGAGGATATCCGGCGCTTTTTTCTTGACTCTCGTTGCCACGCTGCCTCCGTTTCTACTTCGCGAAATTCGTTAATACCCATGCTGCGGCGGCTATAGAATACTTCCCCATTCCACAATCTGCCACTCGCCACCGACCTTGACCAGATTTACCACAACTTGGCCCTGCAGGTTGATGGGCGGCTCGATCTTGGGATCCAGGGGTTCCGCCACCATTCCAAACGTCTCGATGGCTCGCGCGCGCACACCTTCTTCGATCATAATCCGCGGTACGACGCGCGTAATCCGAATCGTCCGGTACAGCCGGAAGATCTCGTTCAAATACTCCTCCAGTTTTGTATAGTCCCGGCCTTCCGCGTCGTGATATGTGCGCGACACGTGCGCCAGAACTTTATAAATCCGCCGCGATTGCATGCCCAGCGCCACATCGTCCATCACGACCGCGATTTGCTCGTCGTCCGTGCGCGTGATGCCGCTGGCCTCTCCCAGTTTCTGAAGCCCCGGGATTCTGACGGTCAACTCGCCGCTCTTGCAACTCGCACAAAGCGCTATCGTGCCCGCCAGCACAATCGCGAGGGAAAACCTCATGTATCGCCCCCCGGTCCACTGTCCGGCGTCAGCGTAATCACCAGACGACGTCCACCCGAAACACCCTTGTCTTGTACATTTACTTCCAACTTCTTGCCGGGCTTCCTAAAGAAGTGCGTCTCGCCGCCCGCTTGCAGCACGTTGTCGAGCTTCCAACCGGCGGTAGGGCATTCCTTGGCAAAGAACTGGACCAGATCGTAGAGCGACGCCCGTGAAGTGTAGACCATCCGGCCCACGGCAAATGCCGCCGATTCATAGACGAAGGTCCGATCGCTGTCTTCTTTGACCCCAATCGGCAATGGGATATCCTTGAATCGCTGATCCGACGACAACGCCAATCCCGGTACCGGCACGACCGGCGCCACATAGGGATCTTTGGTGTTCACGTCCGCCGACGGGGCGGTCTGCGTATCCATCTGCGCCACCGGCGGATTCTGGTTCTTCTGCCAAGGCCACGTTTCGCAAGCCGTACATACTACCCCCAACACCGCAACGAGAACGATACAACGTTTCATGGTATAGTCCTTTCCTTCGTCATGCGAACACCCCAAACAACATAACTCACGCTACAGCCCCATCATAACAGGGTTCATGGAATCGAGTCAAAGGAAAAACGGGCCAAGTCAAGGATGAAGGATGAACTACCATACCTCGCACCTCCTATCAGCCTATAGGCGCACCGATATACGCGAAGGCGCGGTCGATTTCGTCCGGTTCGAGGAACCCGATCGGCATGGCATCGATGCACCCCAGGCCGAGGACGAACGAAATCGATTCCGCAATCTTGTCGCGGCACTCGCCTTCGCCCGCGATTTTCATGCCGAGCACGCCTTTGCCGTTTTGGTGGGCCTTGCGCAATACGGGCACGACTTGATCGGGCGTCGCGTCCATTTTCTTGCCGAACGGATTGATGCGTTCCATCAACACATCCACCCACGGGTGTTCGGCTGCTTGGAGCGATACTTCGAGATTGTGCGAGGACAGGCCGTGCGCGCGGACGATTCCCTTCGCCTTGGCTTCTTCGAGGACGTCCATGCACGGCTTCATCTTCGCGGTCCACTCCGGATCGGTGATGCAGTGCATGAGCACAATATCAATACTGTCCGTATCGAGTTCCTTGCGGAAACGTTCGAGGTCGGCGCGCACGAGTTGCGGCTCGCGTGCGACGGTTTTCGTGAGCAGTGTGACGTTGTCGCGCGGGATAAAGGTCTTGAGCGCCTCCTTCATGTACGGATGCGTGCCGTACATATCCGCCATGTCGAAGTAACGAATGCCCTTGTCGAACGCGTGGCGCAACAACGCGAGATAGGCGTCGTGGCCCTTGCGTGTAAGCTCCGAGGATCTGTCCCCCGCCTTTACGCCCGTGCCCATGCCGAGCAACGTGACTTGAATGCCGCTCTTGCCCAGCATGCGGAGCTTCGGCGCGTCCGCCGCGTGTAAGCCGGGCGACGCGAGCGATGCGGCGACCGTTCCCGCAGTTACCTTCATAAAGTCACGCCGATTGATGCCGCACATGCGCGAAGCTCCTCGTTGCCGCACGGGACCGCGTTCCTACGCGATGTTGCAGCGTTTCTCATACTCGGCGATTCTATCTTCACGACGTAGCGTCAAACCAATTGGGTCCCAGCCGTTGATCATGCACTCTTTCTTGAAGGGATGAATGTCGAAGGGGATGGCTTCGCCATCCGGCTTGACGACACGTTGCGCGGGCAGATTGATTGTCAGTTGGTAGCCGTCCCGCGCGCGGACTTCCATGAACAACCGTTCGACGACGTCACCGGGCAACACGATGGGCAACAGACCGTTGTTGAAACAGTTGTTATAGAAGATGTCCGCGAACGACGGCGCGAGAACGCAACGGAAACCATAGTTATCCAGCGCCCACGGCGCATGCTCGCGCGACGAGCCGCAGCCGAAATTGTCCTTGCTCAGCAAGATGGACGCGCCTTTGTATCGCGCCGCGTTCAGCTCGAAATCGGGATTCTGCGAACCGTCCGGCATGTAGCGCCAATCGAAGAACAAGAAGTCCTCGTATCCCGTGCGCTCGATACGTTTGAGAAATTGTTTTGGGATAATCTGATCGGTATCCACGTTCAGCGCTTCGAGCGGCGCTACGATGCCCGTCAATATGGTAAACGGTTTCATGAATAATCTCCTCTACCGGCCTTAAGCCTTGTATTTCCACTCGCGCACGTCGACGAAATGACCGGCGATCGCCGCTACGGCCGCCATTGCGGGGCTGACCAAATGCGTGCGGCTGCCCTTGCCTTGGCGTCCCTCGAAATTGCGGTTCGACGTCGACGCACATCGATCGCCGGGTTCGAGCACGTCGGCATTCATTGCGAGGCACATCGAGCAACCCGGCTCGCGCCATTCGAATCCAGCGTCGGTGAAAATGCGGTCGAGACCCTCGACCTCGGCCTGTTTCTTCACGGCGTTCGAGCCGGGTACGACGAGCGCCTGCACGATGTCCGCATGGACCTTGTAGCCCTGCGCGACGGCTGCGGCCGCACGCAGATCTTCGATGCGCCCGTTTGTGCAGGACCCGATGAAGACCTTGTTCGGGCGGATATCGGTCATCGGCACGCCCTCGCCGAGTCCGATGTATTCGAGCGCCTTGCGCGCGGCGAGCCGGTCGTTGGCGTCGGTCCGTTCGGACAACACCGGCGTCTTGCCGGTAACGCCGGTAACCATGCCTGGCGACGTGCCCCACGTTACCTGCGGTTCGAGCTTCGACGCATCCAACTCGACAACGCGGTCATACGTGCAACCCGGATCGGACGCGCACGCCAACCATTCCGCGGCCAATGTGTCGAACGGCTTGTCCTGAGACAGGTAGGACCGCCCTTTGAGGTAATCAATTGTGACTCCGTCCGGCGAGACCAATCCCGCGCGCGCGCCGGCTTCGATGGTCATGTTGCAGACGGTCAATCGTTCTTCCATCGTCAGGCGGCGGATGGTTTCGCCCGTGTATTCGATCACATAGCCCGTGCCGCCTGCCGTGCCGATCATGCCGATGATCGCGAGGATGAGATCCTTCGCGGCAACACCGTTCGGCAGCGCGCCCGATACGCGGACCTCGAGCGTTTTCGATTTCTTTTGCACGAGCGTCTGCGTCGCGAGCACATGCTCGACCTCGCTCGTGCCGATGCCGAACGCCAGCGCGCCCAACGCCCCGTGCGTAGCCGTATGCGAATCGCCGCACACGATCGTCATGCCCGGTTGCGTCAGACCCAGCTCGGGGCCGATCACGTGAATGATGCCGTTGCACGGATCGTGCATGTCGAAACAGCGGATGCCGAATTCCCTGCAATTGTCCGCAAGCGTATCGAGCTGCTGTTTCGACAGCGGCGCGGTGATCGGTTTCGAGCGGTCGGTCGTCGGAATATTGTGGTCCATCGTCGCGAACGACAACTCCGGACGCCGGACTTTCCGGCCCGCCAGCCGCAAGCCCTCGAAGGCCTGCGCCGACGTCACTTCATGAATGTAATGCCGGTCGATGTAGAGGAGGGCGTCATTGCCGGGTTCCTCATCGACGACATGCGCTTCCCAAATCTTCTCATATATGTTCTTCGCCATCGCAAATACCTCTTTCTGTAAGGATAAAAGATGAAGGATGAAGGATGAATCATCTGGACATGCCCATTACTTTTGGCTTATCCGGATTTAGCGTACTTCATCTTCACTTTCACGGAAAAGTATCGTTTTCGATTCGGTTTCCCCGAAGGGGAAGAATATGAATAGCCGTGGGTGCAACCCACGGATACAAAATCGACATCCATCGACCCTGAAAGGGTCGTACTGTGTCCATATCATCGTTAATAAAGGTCAACATCGCGTTCCTTGTGCGCCCCTTCCAGGGGCGGTGGTAAGCATTTGTGCCCGTGGGTTGTCACCCACGGCTATTCATGTTCCTCCCCTTCGGGGAAATTCAGTTGAGGCGACAACTTTCCAAAAGAGTGGAAGCTCTCTTGTAAAGTGCGCTAAATCTGGAAGAGCCTTCCTTTTCATCCTTCATCCTTCATCCTTCAAGCCTTCCTCAACAAGTTCAGCGCGGCGCCGGCCTTAAACCACTCGATCTGGCCTTCGTTGTATGAATGATTCGCATCGAGACGCTCAACGGTTCCATCGGCGTGATGTAAGACTATCGTCAACGGCACATCGGGCGTGAACCCGGTCAGGCCGAGGATATCGATCGCGTCGTCTTCCCGGACGCGGTCGTAATCGGCCTTGTCCACGAAGGTCAGCGCGAGCATGCCCTGCTTCTTGAGATTCGTCTCGTGGATGCGCGCGAAGGACTTGACCAGGATCGCGCGCACGCCCAGGAAACGCGGTTCCATCGCCGCGTGTTCGCGCGAACTGCCCTCGCCGTAATTCTCGTCGCCCACGACGACCGAGCCGACGGCTGCGGCCTTGTAGGCGCGTTGCGTCGCCGGGACCGGACCGTATTCGCCGGTCAGTTGGTTCTTGACCTTGTTCGTCTCACCGTTGAACGTGTTTACCGCGCCGATCAAACAGTTGTCGGAGATGCGGTCGAGATGACCGCGATACCGCAGCCATGGCCTCGCCATCGAAATATGGTCCGTCGTACATTTGCCCTGAATCTTGATGAGGAGCTTGAGGCCCGTCAGATCACGGCCTTCCCATGCGGGGAACGGTTCGAGCAACTGCAAGCGTTCGGAGTGGGGGGCAACCACGACTTCGACGTGGCTGCCGTCCTCGGCGGGCGGCCGATAGCCGGTCTCCGCGACCGCGAATCCCTTCGGCGGCAACGCAACGCCTTCTGGCGGATCGAGCCGCACTTCGACGCCGTCTTCGTTGACCAACGTGTCCGTCAACGGGTTGAAAGTCAGGCGTCCGGCAAGCGTAAACGCCATCACGATTTCCGGCGACGCGACAAACGCGTGCGTCTTCGGATTGCCGTCGTTGCGTTTTGCAAAGTTGCGGTTGAACGACGTGACGATCGAATTCGCTTCGAGCTTCTCCGCGCCGGGACGCTTCCATTGGCCAAGACATGGACCGCACGCGTTCGCGAGCACTTGGCCGCCGACCGCTTCGAACGCCGCGAGTTGGCCGTCGCGCGCCACCGTGCAACGCACCTGCTCCGAGCCGGGCGTGACGATCAACGCCGTCCGCAGTTTCAGTTTCTTCGCAACGGCCTGCCGCGCCAGCGACGCCGCGCGGTCGAGATCCTCGTACGACGCATTCGTGCACGAGCCGATCAACCCCGCGCTCAATGGCGCAGGGTATCCACTCTCGCGCACGGCTTCCGCGAAGCGCGAGATCGGCCACGCCGCGTCGGGCGTGAACGGGCCGTTGACATGCGGTTCGAGCGTGGACAAGTCAATCTCGATGACCCGGTCGTAGTATGCGCCCGGATTCGCGTAGACCTCCGCGTCAGCGCGCAAATGCTCCGCGACACCGTTCGCCAATGCGGCCACCTCGGCGCGGCCTGTCGCGCGCAAGAAGTCGGCCATGTGCGCGTCGTACGGGAACACAGACGCCGTCGCGCCGATTTCCGCGCCCATGTTGCAGATCGTCGCCTTGCCCGTACACGAGAGGCTGTCCGCGCCCTCGCCGAAATATTCGACGATTGCGCCCGTCCCCCCTTTGACCGTCAAGAGGCCCGCGAGCTTCAAAATGACGTCCTTCGGCGCGGTCCAGCCGCTCAGCGCGCCAGTCAATTTCACGCCGATGACCTTCGGAAACTTCAGTTCCCACGCCATGCCCGCCATCACGTCCACGGCGTCCGCGCCGCCCACGCCCACGCCGATCATGCCGAGGCCGCCCGCATTCGGCGTGTGCGAATCCGTACCGATCATCAGCCCGCCCGGGAACGCGTAGTTCTCGAGAATGACTTGATGGATGATCCCCGCGCCCGGTTTCCAGAACCCGATGCCGTACTTGTTCGAGACCGACGCGAGAAACGCGTAGACCTCACGGTTCATATCGAGCGCCTTCGCAAGATCCTGTGCTGCGCCCGAATCCGCGACGATTAGGTGATCGCAATGGACCGTCGTCGGCGCGGCCACCCGCGCCTGGCCCGCCTGTATAAACTGCAACAGCGCCATCTGCGCCGTCGCATCCTGCATCGCCACGCGGTCCGGCGCGAAATCCACATACGACTCGCCCCGTACAAAAGCTCCCGATGCCTCGCCACCGAAAAGATGCGCGTACAAAATTTTCTCGGCAAGCGTCAATGCCTTGCCTGTTACACCGCGCGCCGCCGCCACCCGTTCCGGCAAAGCCGCATACACCTGTCCAATATGCTCGAAATCGAATATCATTTTTTCGCCACACCTTATGCTCGATGAGTAGAGAGGGCCGGAACGGCGGGGAGTCATTCCAGAACACCGAAGGCCCGATACCGGAAACACTACCCGACACGACGAAAGATTTCAAGCCGTCGGGCTGACACCAGAAGAACGCCGCCGAGGTCCGCGCACGCTAGAACCGGTCGAAAGTCCAGATGTACGGAGCGCGGCTCGGGAAAATCGCACCGAGAAAATCCCTCGTTTCAGACGACAGGATGCGGCGGCGCGACGCCAAGATATCTTCAACATGCCGACACCCCGTGACCAAGTACATCAGTTCGACCGCCGTGAAACTCACGCGGTTACGGCCAGAGGTAGCCGCCACATCGACCGCGCCGCAGTGCGCACGCACACGATATTCCTCGCCGTCGATCAGAAACGTGACTTCGGCACGCGCATCGCGCAACGAACTCGCCGCGACCAGACGTTCCCACTCCGGCGTCATGCTTTCCAGGGTTTCCCCCAGGTTGATGAACGCCAGCATGCCGCCCTCGTCATGAGTCACGCGCATCTCATGCGTCGACTTGTATTGCAACAGGAATCGCGCCAACGGGTGCGTCGGCGGGAGCAGAAACTGCATGCGCCCAACCATTTCATCCGTGGCCTTCCGCGCACAAGCCGCCAACACGGCTTCGCACAGCCCCGGTTCGCTCACCCCCGCTTCGTCCACGGCAAGGCGCGCGCCTTCCTTGCGCGCCATGAAATAGGCAACCACTTTCCCTTGATCATTGGCGAGAACGCGCACCGTCTTCGCGAGGTGCGTCCATTTGTTGGTCAGATGCGCGCACGTGCGGATCGCACTGCAAGCGACATCCGCGTCGTTCGCGTTGTGAATCCGTTGAATTGCGGGGATATCCCCAGGCTTCGCGTCGCGAAGCTGGTGCGTGAGATGCGGGATGGTCGCCGCTTCTTCGAGTTCCACGGTGATGGCATAATCGGCGAGGGCCGTGGCAAATCCAAACCGATGGTAAAAATTTGGAATCCCGAACAGCAGCGAGACATGGTAACCGTGACGCCGCATATAATCGAGCGTCTCGAGTACCAGCGCGCGGCAAACGCCTTTCTGGCGATGGCGCGGCTCCGTGGTGACCCACCCGAAACCGCCCGTTTTCAACCGCGCTTCACCCAACCGGATCGTTTCCGTATTCATGCGCAACGAACCGGCGAGTTCACCGTGCCATAACGCGATCCGCGTATGCTCGCGCCGGAAACTCGGATACCCCGCTCCGCTCGTTTCCAGCCAGTGTAGCGCCGAGAAATAATCGGCCATGTGGACCTTCGCCATCAGATCGTTCGCAAGACGCAGTTCCTCGTCCGTCTCGACGCCTTTGCATACCAAATCCGACTGCGCCTTCGCAAATAACATGATTCCTCCTATCCGCACCGATTGTAGCATATCCCATGTTTCGCGTCGCAACCGCCGACACATTGATTGCGCCGTTTGACTGGGTCTCGAGTGCGGTTTAGAATTCACGCAACGTGGCGAATGATAGCGAAATAACGAAAACGTATCCCTGCCCATGGAAAGGCCTACTGTTATGGGCCGTATTTTCTGCGGCCATTGTCCCTCTTCGCGGCGTCCGATGGGATGAAAACTTCGAATTTGCACAGATCATCATCGGGATTGTCCGGTTGCCGGAGGGACATCCCGTGGCGTCCTATGTGACGGGCGCATTCAGCCTGCAAACGTATTCGACGGCGCTGCTGTTGTGGTTGTCGGAAAGCCCAACGCTGGTGTGCGGATTCCGCAATTTCCTTTTCATCGCCGCGACCGTTATGCCCATCTACCTGCTAACGACGCTACTCAACCCAAGACCGATATATGCCCATCTGGCTGTCCTGTCGATCCTGGCGGGAGTCCACCTCGATTTCGACAGCACCTATCCGCAGTTTGTGTGGCCGGACATGTTTTCCAACGGCCACATCGGAACGGCGTATGCCCTACTCACCGTGTATCTACTCGTATCCGGGCGGCGCCGGCTGGGTTTCTTGGCGCTGGGCCTGTTGCCATGCATTCATGCGGGACAGACGCCGCCGGTCCTGGTTTTGGGCGCACTGATGCTGCTCGACGCCGTACGACGCCGCCGGAAAGAAGAATTGTCTCAAGGGTTGTTTTTCCTTGCGGCGGGTTTTGCGGGTTGTGCGATATTCAGGCTCGCACAACACCCCTTTATCATTCCGCCGCCTGTTGTCGACACGGGCCACGCGGCGGTAGCCATTCTCAAGACCTATCTGGCCGGTCACGATCTTCACCGCTCACTGCCGATTGGGAACTGCCATCTGGGTCTTGTGATGCTGTTGTTCGGCTTGGCCAGCGTGCTCTGGATTCGGCGGGCCAGTGGCATGAAGCCCGGTCCGTGGGGCTGGCTCTTCGTGTATACAGGCATCATCGCCGGAATCGTCTGGACAACCGCAGCGATTCATATTACTATAGGGGATAATTGTCCACCCATCCTACTGCAATGGATGCCCTACCGCCTACTGAATCACGTGCCGTTGCTCCTGGTTGCAGTCCTGTGCGCGCTGCTGGGCAGTCCGCAGACTGGCCAGGACCGGGTGCACCTCTGGGGAGGCATTCTGCTGGCAGGCGCCGTGGCCTATTGCATGGCGATTCCGTATGCGGGCGGCCTGCTGCCGGAGTCACTCATGAAACGGTACCTGGTCCCCAACGCGGGGCTTCTCTTTGCATTGTTCGGAGCGGCCATGGGTCTGCTGCTGTTTTCGTCTGCCGACACGCACGGAGCAAAGGCGTCGCGTGCGCTGGCAATGGCGGCCATGCTCGTTTTCCTGGCCCAATTCCACCGTTTCGGCGCAGCCTGTTATGCGGCAGGCGTCATTGCCGGGGCGGCCCCCGCGATCTTGCTCAAACCAATTCCACTCACCAAGGCGCAGGCGGCTGCTAAATTACTTCGTGTTGCATCCATCGCGCTTATGTTTGCCAGCATGGCCCTGATGCTACGCGGTGAACATGCGTGCCGACGAAACCTGCCCGTCTCGCGCTTCTGCCAGCATGTCGCAACCTATCTTGCCGAACGCCATGAACCCCACGCATTGCTCCTCGGAGAACCTTTCCAGCTTTTCCTGCAAGCCTCGACTGGGCATGCCGTTATGACGGACATGGCGCTGCCGACATGGATTCCATACATGCCCGCCCTCGCGCCTGCGGTCGAGAAGATGTACCGCGAACTTTTCGGCATCCACTTCGCAAAACCATACAGCGAGACCTTATCGGACAACTGGCGGGAGACCTGGAGCGGCCGGACGCGCCTGCAATGGCAAGCGCTCGCGGCGGAATACCATTTCGATTACGTCGCCGCACCGCCGAGGCTTGCGCTGCAGTTGCCGACCGCCTTTCAGGAAGGGGATGCAACGTTGTACGCGGTCCCCCAAAGTTCAGGACCAGAAAAAGCGGGAAGCCCCTTCTCTCCATCCGCTCTCGAATCGCACGAATGAGGCTTGGCTTGTGTGAACCTAGTGCGTGGGCGAATTTTCGTAGCAGACGGCTGTGACCGTATGAAGCAAGATAAGTTTCACGGTGAATTGAACTATTCCATTCGCCCACAGACAGAACGTTAAGTTGACAATGTTATTTTGCGTCGCTTACTTGGGTTGAAACGTTGCGCTACCTCTGGACCACGCATCCGATATGTTCTATAGTGTCCCATCGGATCTGCCCTATAAGGAGAGAATCATGCGTACTGTCTTGATCGTGTCGATCGCGGTTACGATGTTTGCTTCGGTGACGTTATCCGCTGCTGAGACGTTCTGTTTCACCGTGGTGGCCGATCCGCATTGTGCGGACGCCGCTACCAAAGGGATCGAAGCTTACGGGAGCGGTGTAGACCGATTTCTGAAGACCATCAAGACGATGGAGGCCATGCCGGCGGAAGACAAGCCGGATTTCATCGTGTTGCTGGGCGACGTTCATCCCGACGCGCTCAAACCGCGTATCGCGGAAGTGACAATCCCCGTTCATGCGACGCCCGGCAATCATGAATCCAGCGCCGCGAAACGGGTGTTGCTCCGTTCATTGTTTCCGGCGGATTTCAAGGTGAATGAGAAGCCGTCCGACTATTACAGCTTCGTCCACAAGGGCGTGCGCTTTATCGCCATGTGCGACGCGGGTGCGGGCGGCGATCATATTGGGCATCTCTGCTCCGAAGTGACGGAACCGCCGGGCCAGTGTGAGTGGATCGAGGGTGAACTTCGTGCGATGGAACCGCTTAAGGTCGTGTTCGCGCACATTCCGGCGGAACCCGACGGCCAAGACCGCGACATGCATCTGAGCCGGAACGATTCCCGGTGGTTCAACGCGCTTGTCAAGGAGACGCAACCGCTGGCCGCGTTCTTCGGCCACCTGCATCATCCGACGTCGTCCTACACCGTCGGCCGCACGCAGGTTTTCCAGGTGCGTTCATGTTGCTGGAACTTCGAAAAGGCGCCAATCGGTTTTCTGCATTGCCGCGTCAAGGACGGCGAATTGCGGACCCGCGAGATCCTCACGGGCGAATATGCCGAGACACGATAATGGCTGTTTGCCCGCGATTGCGACTATTGGGTTTATGTGCATGAGATATTCTAGTATGCTAGGTTTGGTTAATCGAGCATTGGGCAATAATGGGGTTGCTTTGGAGACGATGAAGAAGTCTGGCGGAAGAAAGGTTGTCGTTCCATGCCGTTGCTGAGCACGTACGCGCGCGCCAGGAAAACGTCGTTCTTTTTTCGCGACGTGCCGAAGGAATGCCGTATCCTTGAAATCGGTTGCGGCGCGGGTTGGCTCGGGGCGTATCTGCGCGCGAATGGGTGGGGGAACTATGTGGGGATCGACCTGAAGCCGCCGGCCGATATCGTGGGCGACATTCGCGATTGGCGGCGGCTGGGCCTTGAACCTGCCTCGTTCGATGTTATCGCCGCATTCGAGGTTGTCGAACATGTCGACTGTTTCGCCGATATGCATGTTTTATTGAAACCCGGCGGGCTTCTCATGTTAACATCGCCCGTGCCTAACATGGACTGGTTTTGCCGACTGCTCGAGTATCTGCACCTGACGCAGCCGAGGACGAGTCCGCACGATCACTTGATACGGTTCGAGGATATCCCGTTGTTTACTCCGTTGATTATCCGGTGCATGGGCTTGGCGGCGCAATGGGGCATCTTTAGAAAATTATGAATTATGAATCCGGAAACGCTCTTATCATTGGCGCTGGTCCTGCGGGGCTTACGGCGGCTTATGAACTCGTGCACCGGACGGGTCTGCGTCCGATAATTCTCGAATCGTCGGATCAGGTGGGCGGCATTTCCAAGACGGTCGTTTATCGCGGCAACCGTGTGGATCTCGGTGGACATCGCTTTTTCTCGAAATCGGACCGCGTACTCGATTGGTGGCTGAACTTGTTGCCTCTCGAACGCGGTGCGGACGCGCCTGGCGGCCCCGATCCCGAGGCCACCGACGAGGTCATGCTGATCCGCAAGCGTCTCTCGCGGATCTATTTTCTGCGCTCCTTTTTCGATTACCCGGTCGCATTCACCCCGGAGACGTTGCGCAAATTGGGCATGGCAAAGGCCGCGCGCATCGCGCTGAGCTATCTCAAGAGCGTCGCGTTTCCTATTCGCGATGTGCGCAACATCGAGGAACTCCTCATCAACCGTTTCGGGTACGAGTTGTATGAGACGTTCTTCAAATCGTACACGGAAAAGGTGTGGGGAGTGCCTTGCAAACAGATCAGCGCGGATTGGGGACTCCAGCGTATCAAGGACATGTCCATTGCCAAAGCGGTCCTGCATTTCCTCGCGCGGCCGTTTCGCACTGTCGAAAATATCCGCCAGGAGAACGTCGCGACCACGCTCGTCGACCGGTTCATGTACCCGAAGTTCGGTCCCGGCCAGCTTTGGGAAAAGGCCGCGAATGTCGTCGCCGCGAAGGGCGGCGAGATCCTGTTGAATCACAACGTGACGCGACTCAACGTGAGCGGCGGACGCCTCATCGGCGTCGAAGCCGTGGACGCAACGACTGGCAAGACTGTCCGGTTCACGGGCGACGTCGTGTTCACGACCATGCCCGTCAAGGAGATGGTCGCCGCGCTCGATTGTCCGGTGCCCCCAGATGTCCGCACCGTGTCGGACGGGCTGCAATACCGCGATTTCATGGAAATTGGCGTACTCGCCAAGAAGCTGCGCCCTCTTCCCGCTCCGCAATCGCGTGCGGCGTCGATGAATCTCATTCCCGATACCTGGATCTACATCCAGGAACGCGAGGTCCGCCTCGGGCGTCTCCAGATCTTCAACAACTGGAGCCGGTACATGTTGCGCGATCCCGATCATACCCTCTGGCTCGGACTCGAGTACTTCTGCAACGAAGGCGATGAACTCTGGCGGCAGCCCGACCAGGATATCCTTCGCTTCGCGGTCGCCGAACTCGCGAGCATCGATATCATCGATCCCGCCGACGTAATCGACGGCGTCGTTTTGCGCGTGCCAAAATCCTATCCCGCGTACGTCGGTACGTACGACCAATTCGACACCGTGCGCGCCTTCACCGATACCTTCCCTAACCTGTATCTCATCGGGCGCAACGGCATGCACCGATACAACAACATGGACCACTCGATGCTTACCGCCATGACTGCCGTCGACAACCTCGTTAACGGTGTCCAATCCAAAGAAGCCATCTGGAACGTCAACACCGAACAGGCCTACCTCGAGGGGAAGTAGGGGCTGAACTGAAGTTCAGAAACTTGATCCCGTCGGAAACGGGTATGGTACTTTTTGGGGTTTGGGGTTTGGGATTTGGGGTTTGGCAAAACCAAAACCCGTTCAAACCCCAAACCCCAAACCCCCAAAAGTGCCAAAGCCGTTTCCGAAAAAAACCGTCAAAACGCCGTCGGGATCAAGATATTTGAAGTTCGTAACGTCGATACCGCGCGTGTCGAATTCTGAATTCCGAAACAGCTACGATGTTCGGATGGATCGTATGTCGATGGCGGTTGCGGGCCGGGATGGGTGCATTGCTACCCAGACGAGGAGGGCAAGCGCGGCGGCTAGTAGTAGGCGGGGCCATGCGCGGCTTGGGGCGTATTCTACGTGGAGGACTGCGGTGCGGAGGGGTTCGGCGCATGGGGATGCCAGGGATAGGCGGCAGTTGTCGTAACGGACGGTATCGCCGGGACCGAGGGTCAAAGGGCGTTCGTGCTTTGGGTCTTTCCCGATGATCGCGAGTTCGTATTTGACGTCGGGCGGGCGTGTGCGGCGCACGAGTTGGACTAGGGCGTCGCCTTGCCGGGCGGCTTCGCCTTCGCGTGCACGAAAGATGCCGCTTGGCGATTTGAGAACGGCTTCGAAGAGTTTGGTTTCGGACGCGGGGACGGCTACGGCGCGTTCGAGCGCTTGGTCGAGTCTGACCTCGAATGTCGCGGCGGCGGGCTTCCAACTCGAACCGGTGGGAATGGTCTCGCGTCCGAGCAACTTGCCGTGGTCGTACATGGCCAGCAACGCCCTCTGCTCGGAGATGGCGCAAATCAGGAGGACGGTATCGAGGCGGGCGGGATATTCGAAACGTACCGAGGCCGCGTTATCGGCCGTGTTGGCGTTGACCCATTCCTGGCGCGTCTGGCCTGCTTCGGTCCATTCGACCTCGATCGCGGGCCTGGGGCTGGAAGGACCGGCGTGCTGCTCGTCCACTCGTAGCAGGTGGATGGTTGTGCCGTTGGCCAACTCGGCGCCGTCGTTCGGGGCGAACGATTCGAACCAGTTCATCGCGTTGCCGTCCACGACGCCCCACCGTGCGGATTCGATGCCGGGCAGGCCGATGTCGACGGTAGCGTTCGCGGCTTCTTCGGAACCGGACCACTGGAGTCGCAGGCCAATCGAGGGTTCGACGCGCCGCCATGCGTCGGCCATCAGGAAGATCCCTTCTGTCCATGCCTCTTCGCCTTTTCGCAGGGCGATCAGTGCCATCGGCGTGCCGCTGGATTCGCGGATGAGTCCCGACCACGGGCGTATCGCTTCGAGCTGGTACGTGACGCCATCGAGTTCGACCGTTTTGCCCGGCGCGATTTCGACGGTGCGTTCGCCTTCGGGTTCGGTGATGCGCAATTCGTCGTGGGATTTGCCGCCGCCCAGCGGCATGGCCCGCTTGAGCCGTATCGAGAAGGGCAGTACGAGCGCATCGTATTTCTTGGAGTCGTCGAGATTGTCCGCAGAGACGCTGGGCGTCTGGAACGGGATCGATTCGAGGGGCGTGTTGCGCAGTACGGGCGTTCGACCGAGGGAAAAGGGCACGCGGTTGGTTTCAGGCTCTCGAAGGGCCACGCGTTCGTCGCGCCCGACGCCGATGCAGATCTCGCCGGAAAACGTGTCGAGCCACCGCACGGCCTCCATCGCTCCGCCGACGGCCATTGCGGCAATTCCTGCGGTGAGCAGCACGATGCGCAACCATGCCTGGTTCATGCGCCTCCATCCTGCTTTTGGAGCCGCGTGCGGACGTAGTCCTGAATACTCTCGAAAATGGTCTGGGCCTTTAGGTCGATGCCTTCGTTCTTCATGTGGCAGATGTCCCCAAAATAAAACGCGCCGTCGTTGAAACGCTCCGCAACGGGAATATACATCATTTCGGTGTCTTTGCACATCGTGCGGACTTGCGCGTTGAAGGTCTGGAGGCTGCGCCAGTAGGTCGAAAACGTCACGTAGCGTCCGCCCCAACTCTGTTCGCACGACCAATCGTAGTAGGCGCGTTCGATGCGCGACAGCTTGCGGATATCCGGAGATGCGAAACTGCACATGGCCATCGGAACGCCGCGCTTGGCGAAATAGGCGCTCAATGCGCGCAGGTTCGTGAAAACCTCCTTGTCGAGGTCCGCGGCCATTTCGGTCTCCGATGGGAGTAGCCAGCGGTTGAAATAGTAGTTGGCAAAACGGGAATGGCGTAGCGTCTTCACCCACCATTTCGCTTCATGGATCCAGGTGGGGCACAACCGATGGCAGATGTCGTTCACGCCATTGTAGTATATGACGAAGTCCGGTTGGAGCGCCCAATAGTCCGGCGCGCGCATCCATTCGCTCATCGAGGACATGCCGGACAGCCCGCAGTTCACGACTTCGACGGCGTTTGCGCCAAAGACGGCATGCAGTCTTCGCTCGAGGAGATTGGGATACGTCATTGCATTCGTATCGCCCTCTTCCGTGGTCGAGCCGCCGACGCATACGATACGAAACAGGCCCTTCGGCTTGGGGATGACCACGTCATCGTCCCGGAACCCCACGTTGTTGATCCAGAAGCGCCCATTGGGGCTTACCACGTGTTTCTTGTAGGCCAGGAACGGCAAGTCCCACAACGATTCCGCTGGAACGGGCGGCTGGTTCGCCTTTTCAACATCGATGAAGAGCGTAACGTTGGATATGGCCCCATCGGCTCCCTTCACGGGATAGAAAAGGACGGACTTGGTCGGTGAACCGGCGCTCGCATTGGCATCGAAGGGCCGCAGGGCCGCAGTGCCGGAGTCGAACGCCTGCCGCAGCCCGGGCTGCAAGGCATCGGCACGCGCTTGTCCCAGCGCGTCCGCCAAACGCAGATTCCCTGTGGGCGTTTTTTCCGCATCGCCGGGAAAGAGCGGTTCGCTGGAATAGTGCGCGATAATCCGTCCATCGCGATCGCACACGAGGACAGCGACGTTATAGGTCGAAGCAAACCGCCCTCGATCCTGTTCGCCGAGTTCGGCGAAGAACACCGCCCGGCGCGTACGATCTGCAAGGGCGTCCGAAACCGGCGCCTCTTCCGAACGTACTCCTTCCATGGGCATTTTGGCGGCTTCGGTCAGGGCGGCGGAACCGGTCCAGGCGCCGGGCGGGGCGGGCGTATTGGGCCAAGAGGTCTTGTTGCCGAATCCTGTCACATAAGGGTTTTTGCGCTCGATATACCCACGGTGCACATCGAACGCGACCTCGAGCACCGCACAGGTCATGCCCAACCAGAGCAATACCACAACGGCTCGAAAAGCCCATCGCGGCATGCGCCGCGCAAGCGTCTGCGGGGAAGCCGGACTCATTCGGTCCGCCCCGAATCGCGTCGAAGCCGCTCGATAACCGGCGTGGGGATATTGCCGCCCATCGTCTGCAAGCGCTTCAGTTCCGTCCACGCCGAGTCGTAGTCTTTCCGTTCGAGAAGCGCCGAGACGAACGGCCCAATTTTAGTCCGCAACGCCGGGTCGAGTTCAAACGCCTTTCGCATCGAGACCAGCGCGCCCATATCGTCGTTCTTGGCAAGCAACGCCACGCCGATACCCAGATAAAGTTCGGGGACTTTCGGCGCGGTCTTGAGCGCCTCGCGAAGCGCGGCCAACGCGCCGTCGATATCGCCCGATTCGAGTTGGGCCATTGCGCGCGTGAACACGGCGTTCGGCTGTTCGGTCGACGCCGCCGGTGGCGCTGGCTCTGCGGGGATGGGGGCGGTATTGGCCGCGACCGGTTTTTCGTCGGCAGGGGCGGATTCCGGCGTCGGGGCGTCTTTGAGCGCCATAGCTTCGCGCAATGCGTCGCGCGGGCGCGCATCGTTTGGATCGAGCGCGATGGCCTTCTGGAACGCGTCGATTGCCTTGTCGAAATCCCGCTTGCCGACGTACGCCTTGCCGAGGCAGGTGACAGCCCATCCGTATTTAGGATCGATGTCGAGCGCCTTGCGAATCGCCGCTACCGCGCCGTCGTAATCGCCTTTGTCCGTCAACAGCGTCGCGATATTGACGTGCGACCACAAGTAGTCCGTTGCATTGAGTTGGACCGCTTTTCTGAACGCCGCCAACGCGTTATCGGCGTCGCCCTTGTCCTTGTAGGCCATGCCGAGATACGAATAGGCGCGCGAGTAATCGGGGGCAATATCGATGGTCTTTCGCGCGGTGGCGATTGCCGTCTCGTAGTCCTTGACGCGCCAGAATTCCATACCCATGTCGCCGAACTCGGTCGCCGCCGCATCCGGAAGTTTAGGTTTCATGGACGCGTGGTTGGGTTTGCCTGCGACCTTGTAGACCAGGACGTGCTGAATGCCGGGGAACTCCGCCATCGAGAAGGTCAGTCCGCGCGACGTGAGTTCACGCTCGAGGTCGGCCCAAGGCCCTTGAGAAAAATAGAACGTCTCGTACGAGATCCACACACACGGACGCCCCGCGCCGGGTATCTTGGGCGGGCGTTCGAGGTCGAGATAAAACGAAGCCTGCTCGGCCAGCACTTCCGGCGTCTTCGCGTACGTCAGCACGTTTTCGATCGGGCCGAGGTTGTAGGCGAAGACGCGCTTCCACATCCAGTCTTGGACCAGCAACAGATCGTCGGGTTGAACGTTTGCGCGGATATGCTGTCCAGCGGCGAGCCATGACGTCCGCTGCGGTTCGCCGACAACCAGGAGCATCTCGTACGTGTACAGGAGGCAGAGCGCTGCGATGGCGGTCACACGGATCGGCCGCCAGCGAATCGAGGCAATGGCCATGCCAATCAACAGATACGCGGCGAGGGAACCATAGGTTGTATAGCGTGGGAAGATGACTGGACGCCAGACCACCGACGCGGTATAGAGCACGAGCGGCGGCACGAGCCAGAATATGACGAGAAAACAGTACCATTGCCACAGCGGTGGCGGCGTTGCGCGCTTGCGGGCCTTGAGCCAATCCAGCAACATCTTGATGCCGAGCGCTACAATCGTCGCGATGAAGACCCACATCGCGCCGCGCCCAATTGGAACCATGAGACTTGTGAGTGCACGGGCATACTGCGGCTGGAGTATGGTTTCCAGGGCCGTTGGTGTACCGCGCAACTGGTACGTCAAACCGACGAAGTCGTCCGCGAACAAGTCGCCGATGAACTCGGTGCGTGTCGGCACCTTTTGCCAGGCAGCCGTTATTTCCGGGGACCAGAACTGGATCGTGGTCAGGAATAGGACGAACGGGATGGCCATCGCGACGTGGCAGGCCATCCAGATGCACAAGGCTCTGAATCTGCGCCAATAGAAGACGACGAAGAATCCGCCTTCGATCGCCGGTACCAACGCGCCGAAAGTATGGGTCCAAACAAGGATTACGTTCACGGCGATATGCAGAATCCACCAACGCTTACCGCCGTCGCGCAGGAGCCGGAATAGCGTGTACGCCGACGCCAGCGCCAGCAGCGTCAAGTAAACGTACATGTGGATTTCCTGCGCGAAATGGCGATGAATCGGCGACATCGCGACCAGGAACGCCGCGATAAGCCCCGTCGTCGCGCCCTGCAATTCGCGTCCGAAGACGTAGATGAGCGGGATGATAAGCAGTCCCATGAACACGGATAGCATGCGCTGGCTCAAGGGCGAGTGGCTGACATAGGCGTTCCAGAAATACTCGATCGAGTCGAACACCGGCATTGTGGCCGGATCGATCTTGTGGTTGATCCGGAGGAACTCGAACCAGCTTTGCGCTGGTTGATGGAACACCTCTTGTTGCCAATGTTCGTAATACGGCGATTGCGTATACGCGTCCGGGGCGTGGAGGAAGACAAGACTCGTAAACTCATCGAACCAAGCCGATTCCTTCTGAATCCCATGGAGCCGCAGTCCCGCACCCAACGCCATGATGAGCACGAGTGCTGCTACGCACACAAACCTGTTCTTCTTGTTGTCCACGATACAATCGCCTCGTTGAAATTCGATGCGGCTCATCTTAGTGGCCGCTTCTGGACTATGTCAATGCGCCGATTCCGGCATTTCCTGCGACCGATTTCTCCGTTGTGCTAAAATGCTCCCGGTATGATTCGAGAGGAACCGATTGTCGAGGAACATCGTGATGAAATCGCAAGAGCTTGGAGCGAACACTTCGGAAGCTGAGGTGCTCAATATCTCCACCCATGGAATCTGGCTGTACGTGGGCGGGAAAGAGTACTTTCTTTCCTACGTCGAGTATCCTTGGTTCCGCGACGCCACGGTTGGCCATGTCCTGAACGTCCAGCTTCTGCATAACACACATCTCCATTGGCCGGATCTCGACATTGACCTGGATGCGGATTCGCTCGAGCGCCCTGAAGCATATCCCTTGGTGTTCAGGTAACTGCGGCCACAGCCGCCGACACTTGTTCCGATTGCATCATTGCGGACGTTGCATTGGACAGCGTAGAATTAGTCCCTGAAAAGACAAGTACGGCGTTCCCCTTGCCGCGCGAGCGTGTAAAAATGGAGGTTGTATCATGCCGACCATCAGCATGTTTTACGGTATCATCGTTCGCATGTACTGTGGAAAAGCGGAGCACAATCCGCCACATATTCACGTCTACTATCAGGATTTCAAGGCTATATTCAGCTTTGAAACTGGCGAGATGACCGATGGGGACTTCCCGCCTCGCCAGAGACGCCTCGTGCAAGCGTGGATCGAATTGCGTCGCGAGGAACTGACGGCGGACTGGGCATTGGCGTCGCAAGGTGAACTACCTTTCAAGATCGAACCGTTGCGTTGAAGCGGAGAGGGTACCCCATGTATATCGGAGCCAAAGCAGTCGAGCCGTTGTCCGGGTTTCGGTTGCTAATTATGTTTGAAAATGGGGAACGCAGGATTTTCGACATGACGCCTTACTTGGACACCGGTGTGTTCAGGGAACTGCGGGAGGTATCGTTGTTTAAGAGCGCGCGCATCAGTTTCGACGCCGTGGAGTGGCCGAACGGTGCTGATATCTGCCCTGAAACGCTTTATGCCGACAGTACCCCGATCAAATCTCCTGCGGTGGCCATTCCGTGATGTATAAGATGAAGAAATGAGGTACTTTCCTGCAATGAATAATCGCTTTGTGTTGTCGCACGGTACCGCTTTGCGAAATCTCTTATTGGTCATCGCGTCGATTGCGTTCGTGTTGCTACTGACGCTCGCGGCCGACCGCTTGGTCGGAGGGCTAAGCCATTCGGCGCCGACGCCGGGTACGATGGAACTGCTGTTTCCGCCGAACTCGGAGCAGAGTTTCGAGTCGGCCGAATTCAAGTATACGGCGAAGATCAACGCGATCGGGCTGCGCGACAATCCGGTGGGCGCGAAGAAGCCGGGCACGTACCGTATTGTTTGCATCGGCGATTCGTTCACGTATGGATGGGGCGTCGACATCGAGCAAACGTGGGTCAAAGGGGTCGAGAAACGCCTGCGCGACAAAGGATGGGACATCGAGGTTATCAACGCGGGCAAGCCGGGCACCGGCCCGCCTGATTTTGCCGCGCTTGCCGAAAAGGCAGTCCCGGTGTTGTTGCCGGACCTGTTGATTGTGACCATGTTGCAGGATGACGATTTCGCGGGCGCGGGCGAAGGGGTCAAAGGGAGCCAGTACGACTTCCTGGATGCCGCGCGCGTCCTTTATCCAAACTTTGTGCGCATGGTTCGTCTCGCGCGGCAGGCGCGGCAGATTTCCGCGAATCAACAACCGGTAACACCGCCGCAGAAAACGAGCGCGGAAGATAACCGCCGCTGGACCGAGAAGACCGCGAAGGATTTCCTCAACAAGATGCCGCCCGAGAACCGCGCGCGGTTCGACCAGTTCGACGACAAGGTCAAGCAGGCGTTCCTGACGGGGCGTCTGAACCCATACATGATCGATCTCGCCATGCAGAATCAAAACTTCTACTCGATCTGCATGAATCTCGACGACCCTTGGGCACAGCAGTGCGTACAGCATCTGGCCGAGCAGTTCGTGCGCATCAAACGCGTCGCAACCAATTTCGATGCGCGGCTCGCCGTGTTGACTATTCCGCACGGGCCATACGTCAACCGCGCGGCAAACGCGAACATCCGTCGTGTCGGGTACACCTCGAACGACGCCATGCTCACCTCCGATGCGCCGGACAAGAGCGTCCAACTCGCGTGCGACCGCGCCGGGCTGCCGTTCATGACGGTCATGACAGGATTCCGCGCGCACATGGACGATCCTACGCTCTACTACGAAATGGACGGCCATCTCTCGGCGTCGGGCCACAAATTGCTCGCGGAACTGTTGACGCCGATCCTCGATGCGCAACTCCCCGTCGGCTTCAAACGAAAGTAGGACTCATGACGGAAGAACACGTGACGCATCGAAAGACGTTTGGCTGGAAGAAGACGCTGGTCTATTCGCTTTTGCCGACGCTGGTCCTACTGGGGTTGCTCGAGGCCGCGGCGCGCGTGGCCGAAGCCTGGGTTCCGCCGCGTCAGATCGATCTGGGCCAGGGATTCGACGCCCACGTACGCCTTTTCATTGCGTCGCCGGGCAATCCCGAATTGTTGATCACCAACCCCGAGCGCGAAGCGTGTTTCCGCAAACAGCAGTTCCCGCTCAAAAAACCTGCTCGCGCCATGCGCATCTTCGCGCTCGGCGAGTCGTCGGTGAACTACCTCGACTACGAGTTCCCGCTGCTCGAAAAACGTCTCCAACAACAACTCGCGGCCAAGTTCGACGCCGTGACGATCGTCAATTGCGGGGGCCTGTCGTACGGTAGCCAGCGCATCATGGCGGTCGCCGCAGAGGTCCTGCAATATGACCCGGACCTCCTGATACTCTACTGCGGCCACAACGAATTCGAGGAACTCGAACAACTCGCCATCGCGAACCTCAAGACGCTCCCGTTGCAGCGCGTGTTGTCGAAATCGGCGCTGTGCCGGTTCCTGCGCGACCGCGTTGCGTCGTTCAAGATCGGTCAGCTTCAGGAAGAGCACAACCAACGCCTTCTTGCCGCGCAACCGGATTCGAAGAAGGCGTGGGGACACACATTCAGCCGCGAGGAAATCGCCACGCGTATGGCGGCATTCCGCAACAACATCGCGCTGATCATTCAGATGTGCAAGGACCGCCGCGTGCCGATTGTCATAGGGTCGATCCCGTCGAACCTGATTAAACCGTATCTCGTCGGCGAACCTGCCGTGAAATATCAACAGATTCAAGACATGTTCGCGAGAGGCGAATATGACAAGGCGGTACCGTTGGCCCGCGAAATCTTGAAAAATGCAGGACGCCACCAGTCGTCCGATGAAGAGAATGCCATCCTGCGCTCGCTCGCAAGCGGATATGGTATCCCCCTCGCCGATGTCGAGGGCGCCATCATCGCCGCCGAACCGCACCACGTCCCCGGCGAGACGCTGTTCAACGATCATTGCCATCTCAACCCAAAAGGCAACTCGATCCTCTCCGCAACGTACGAGAAGGAAATCGTCAACCTCTTCCGATGAAGGCTTTCGGAGGAGGTAGAAGCTTGGAGTTAGGAGTTATTCTAACTTCTAACTCCTAACTTCTAACTCCTTTTATGGCGTCAAATCCGTCTCTGGCGGGAAAGGCTCACTCATGGACAATGAAGTCAGTGGCCTGTGGTGGCTAGTGGCCATCGTTGCGAGCGCAGTTGGAGCGGCGATGGCCCTGTACGGAATCCGGCAGAAGGCGTCGCTCCCATTGGTGTTCGGGATTGCTATGAGCGTCATTCCAATGATGGCAAGCTACGGGTGGGCTGCCGCTGCCTTGTTTTTCGCGATAGGGGCGCTGTTTCTGCTGCTCCGCTCTTACCTGTCGGACTAGCACTTGCTTGTGGAAGCAATCGATGAAGGCTCTTTGGCGTTCAATGAGGATCGCTGTCAAATTACCCCTCTTAGGGTAAATAAAGTCCGTGCCTGTTCAGTAATTGCTAGGCTTTGGGGCCGAGACCGGCGATGCATTGATCTTCGCGAACGACTTTTCGGGGGCCGCCGTCGAGACTGGCGGACCAGTCTTGGGGTGTGGCGGTTACTTCGAACGTGTCGAGAATTCCGAGTGCTTTGGCGCGGTCGTAGATGAGTTGCCAGCCGCATTCGAGGTCTTCGCGGACTTCGCATTTGCCGTCGCGCGAACCGGCGCAGGGGCCGTTGAGGAGGCGTTTGGCGCATCGGGTAAGCGGGCATATCCCTGCAAATTCGCCCAGGCGGCACGCGCCGCAGCCGGCGCATTTCTCCGTCCAGACGCCTTGCGATTCGAGGATGCCGATGAATTGCGTATTGAGGCCGGGATAGACAGGCGTGTTGGGAAAGCGTTCGGCGAGGGCTTGGACGCCGGCGCCGCAACCGAACGAGCAGATGGCGTCGTAATCGCCAACGCGGGGCGCGAGGGCGTCGACGAAGGCGTCCTCGCATTGGCGCTCGATGGTACACTCGTCGACGACAACGTTGCCGCGTCCGATCAGTTTGAGCGACATGCGAAGGGCCGAGCCGAGAATGCCGGTCTCGCGTTCGCCGCCGGCCATACAGACGGTGACGCAGGTGCCGCATCCAACGAGGAGTACGCGGTCGTGATTCTTGATCATATCCCGGATTTCGGGAACTTTCTTTCTATCTGCAACTATCATCGTGTTTCTCCTGCGATGGCTTTTTCGGCTTCGACGCGAAGTCCTTCGATAGCGTGTTCGACGTGAATCTTGTCCCGGCGCAGCGGGCTTAGTCCGAATCGCGCGATTCGTGCGTTCATCTCGGCGACGATTTCGGCGAAACGTGTGCCTTCGGCTGACGACAGGTTGAACATTTCAAGGCGTTCAGGTTCGATCCCTATTTCCTTGAGCAACTGCTTGGCGCGTTCGACGCGGCGGCGTGCGCGGAGATTACCTTCCTGGAAGTGGCAGCCGCCTTCAAGGCAGCCCGCCACGATGACGCCATCCACGCCGCGCTCGAATGCGGCGAGCAGGTAATTGACTTCGATCTTGCCCGTGCAGGGCAGGCGCAACACGCGCACGGTACCGGGATACTGGAGCCGCATGGTTCCGGCCAAATCTGCGGCGGCGTACGCGCAGTAGTGGCAACAAAATGCAACGATGATGGGATTGTCGTCCATAAAACTATTCCAATCCTTCATGCCAGCGCGGTGGCGCGATTCCGACGTGTTCGGGATAAACGGCTTCCACGGTTTCCTCGGTCGAATTCCCGATGAGCAGGAAATCGAGCGCCTGGAGGATTTGCGAATCGAGGTAATTTCGTAATTCGATGGCCTTGGCCGGGCATTCGGCGGTACAGCTTCCGCAGCCCATGCAGACAACCCCTTGGATCTCCGCCTTGTTGTTGTTACCGATGGCTGGGGCGTTGTAGGGGCAGATATGGATGCAGGTCATACACGAGATGCACTTGTCGGGGTCGACCCACGCGATCTGGCTGCTGATCGGAATGGTCTTGCGCGACAGGACCGACGCGGCGCGTCCGGCGACGGCGTTGGATTGCGAAATGGTCTCGCCGATGCTCTTGGGTGCGTGGGCCGTGCCGCAGAGGAAGAGGCCCTCGCTGGCGAAGTCGACGGGCCGCAACTTCACGTGGGCTTCGAGGAAGAAGCCGTCGGCGTTGAGGGGTACGCGAAGCAACTCGGAGATTTCCTGGCGGTCGGCGCGCGGGATCATCGGGGCGGCCAGGACGAGCATGTCCGGGATCATCTCGATGGTTCTGCCGAGGGCCGGCTCGTATACGCGAATGTGGCCGTTGCCGTCGAGTTCGGGCGGCTGATCAGGTTCGTAACGGACGAACAGGACGCCTTGCTTTCGGGCCTCGCGATAGGCGGCCTCTCGGAACCCATAGGTTCGCATGTCGCGGTACAGGACCATAATTCGCGCCTTCGGATAGCGTTGGCGCAACAGCAGGGCGTTTTTCACGGCCGTGGTGCAGCAGACCCGGCTGCAATAAGGGCGCTCGTCGTTGCGTTGCTCGACGCACTGGATCATCACGACGGTCGCCTTGTCGGGCAGCGTGACTTCGTCGCGGCTCAGGCGTTCGGACAAATCCAACTGCGTCAGTACCTTGTCGTTCGTGCCGTAGCCGTAGGTTTGCGGGACGTGCTCGGTGGCGCCGGTGGCGACGACGACGACTCCGTGTTTAATCTTGCGCGCGTTTCCGTTCGACGTTATCTGCGAAGTGAATGCCCCGATATGGCCTTCTACTTGCGAGACCTTTGCATTCAGGTGGACGGAGATGAGGGGACTGGCGTTAACCTTCTCGACGGTCTCATCGAGAAACGCTTGGACGTCGACGCCGTCGAGGGTACGGTGGACTCGTCGCGCGGTGCCGCCGAGCGAGTCTGACTTCTCGACCAGGTGAACCGGAAAGCCCTGGTCCGCGAGGGCGAGTGCGGCCGTCATGCCCGCGATGCCGCCGCCGATAATCAGCGCGGCTTTGTCGACAGGTGCGGTCTCGTCTTTGAGGGGCAGCAACTGCGCGGCGCGCGCGGCGATCATACGGACGAGATCGAAGGCTTTCTCCGTGGCCGCTTCGGGGTCGCCGGCATGGACCCATGAACATTGCTCGCGGATGTTGGCCATTTCGAGGAGATACGGGTTGAGACCCGCGTCGCGCAAGGTATCTCGGAAGATCGGCTCATGGGTACGCGGGGTGCATGATGCCACGACTACACGATTGAGCCGGTGTTCGGCGATGTGTTCCTTCATACGGACCTGGCTGTCGTCGGCGCAGGTGTATACGGTATGTTCGGCGTAGACCACATGCGGAAGCGTCCGGGCGCGCTCGACGACTTGTGCGACGTCGACGACGGACGCGATGTTGCTCCCGCAGTGACAGACGAACACGCCAATCCGCGGCGCTTCGTCGGTGACGTCGCGTTCCGGCGGATACTGCTTGGTCCGGACCAGCGTGCCGCGGGCGGGCGCGAGGAGCGCCATGGCACGCGAGGCGGCGGCGCTGGCCTGCATAACTGTGTCGGGAATGTCTTTTGGCTCCTGGAATGCGCCGCCCACGAATATGCCGGGGCGCGACGTATCCAGTGGCCGCAATTCCGCCGTGTCTGCGAAGCCCCACCTGTTCAGGGCGATGCCGAGGGCCGACGCCTGATCGAGCAGTACCGCGCTCGGCTCGAAACCGACCGACAACACGACCATGTCGAACTCTTCTTCGACCTGCTTTCGCTCGGGGCCGAAATAGGCCAGCGCGAGGTTCTTCGTATCGGGCATTTCGAATGTACGCGAGACGAACGAGCGCACGTAACGGATGCCCTGGTTCTTGGCCCGTTCGTAGTAGCGGTCGAAATCCTTGCCGAACGCGCGGAGATCGAGGAAGAAAATCGCAATCTCCAAATCGGGATCATGTTCCTTCGCTAGGATCGCTTCTTTGGTGGCGGCCATGCAGCATACGCTCGAGCAGTACTCGTTGTCGCAGCCCATGTCGCGCGACCCAACGCATTGAATGAACGCGAGGCGTTTCGGGGCTTTGCCGTCCGAAGGCCGGACGATGTGGCCTTGGGTCGGACCCGAGGCCGAGAGAATTCGTTCGAACTGGACGTTGGTGACGACGTTCTGTGCATGTCCGAAGCCAAACTCGCCGCGTTGCTCGCCGTCGAAGGCATCGAATCCCGGCGTGAGCACAACGGCTCCCACGTCGAATTCGAGCGTCTTGGCCACTTGGTCGTGACAAATCGCGCCCGCTTTGCAGGCCTCGACGCATCGCTGGCAATCGCAGCACATGCCGCAGTTCAGACAGCGCCGCGCTTCCTGTTGGGCTTCCTCGGCGGTATAGGTATGCTCGATCTCGCGAAAGTCCTTGAGGCGATCGACGATCGGTTGTTCCGTCTCAGGTACGCGCTCCGATTCATCGAGCTTCTTCTTGAGTTTTTTGAGATCCTCTTTGGAAAAGGGATTGGCGCGTTCTGCGGGTTTATGAAGACCCTTGTCCGCAGGTTCGCCGGAAAGATAATTGTCGATACCCTTCGCGGCGCGCTTGCCGTGGGCGATGGCGTCGATGACGCTCGATGGCCCCGCGACCACGTCGCCGCCCGCGAACACGCCTGCCTTCGAGGTAACCATCGTTACGTCGTTCGCGGCGATCGTGCCCCAGCGCGTCTGTTCGAGTCCAAACGCTTTCGCGAGCTTGCCGTCGACGGACTGGCTCACGGCCGGAATGAGCGTATCGAGCGGAATGACGAATTCGGAACCTTCGATGGGCACGGGACGTCGACGTCCGCTGTCGTCCGGCTCGCCCAGTTCCATCCGCTTGCACCGGAGCGTTGTCAACGTTCCGTTTTCCACGACGGCCCTGATCGGCGCGGCCAGGTACTGAATGTCGATGCCTTCCGCTAGCGCCGCGTCGATTTCGAGCGCATCTGCCGGCATCTCTTCCCGAGTACGGCGGTACAGAATCGTGACCTTCTGGGCGCCAAGCCGGACGGCGGTCCGCGCCGCGTCGATTGCCGTGTTACCGCCGCCTACGACTACTACCCGCTTGCCGACGCTAGGCGCCTCGCCCAACGCATACTGGCGCAGGAAATCGGTACCGTGGATGACACCCTTTGCATTCTCGCCGTAAATATTGAGTTTCAGACTCTCATGCGCGCCCGTGGCGATGAAGATCGCGTCGAACCCGCTCTGGATCGAATCGGCGGAAATGTCCTTGCCGACGGATGTGGCTGTCTTGAACTCGACGCCGAGCGAACGTATCCCCGCCACGTCTCGATCCAGAATATCTGCGGGCAGGCGGTAGTCGGGAATCCCGACTGACAACATACCGCCCAGCACCGGCAACGACTCGAATACGGTTACTTTGTGGCCTGCCAACGCCAGGAAGTGCGCCGCCGACAGCCCGGCAGGCCCGGAACCAACAATAGCGACCGTTTTTCCCGTAGGTGAAATTTCAACGGGCGCGGTAAGCGTCGGAAACAGGTCCATAGCGAACCGTTTGAGGCTGCGGATGTTGATCGGTTCGTCGACGGCCCCTCGGTTGCATTTCAGTTCGCACGGGTGAAAGCACACGCGCCCGCATATCGAGGGAAGCGGGTTTTCGCGACGGATGACGTCGGCGGCTTCCTCGAACCGGCCCGCGGCGATCAGGGCCACGTAAGCCTGTACGCTCGAATCGATCGGGCAGCCCGAACTACATACCGCGCGCCCGCGCTTGAGGATCACGTACGCGTTCGGCGCGGCTTGGGCATAAACCCGATCAATGGCCTTACGCTCGCCGAGTCCGGCGTCGAATTGACTTTGGACCTCGATCGGGCATACCGCCGTGCAGTCGCCGCACATCGTGCATTTGTCGATATCGACGTATCGGGGACGTTGGACGACCGTCGCCTTGAACCGGCCCGGCTCGCCTTCGAGCTTGACGACGTCGGCCATAGTAAACACGTCGATGTTCGGGTCGCGCATGCACTCGACCAGCTTCGGCGAAATGATGCACGTAGCGCAGTCGCCCGTCGGAAAAGTCTTGTCCAGGCGGGCCATGCCACCGCCTACCGCTGGCTTGTCTTCAATCAAGTAGACGCGGAAACCGGCAGCCGAGAGATCGAGCGAGGCCTGAATCCCGGCCACGCCCGCGCCGCATACCAGGACCGCGCCTGTAGGCTGCTCAGATTCGGTTTCGGACATCGAAGGAGTTTTGCTTTCCATATCTATGACTTACCCGCCGTCGCGCCTTGGGCGGACAACGACGACGCGCTGACAGTAAGGGCATCCATGCCAAGCGTGTTTGCAGGCAGACCCAACGCCAATCCCAAGAGTTGCGTGATATAGAGTACCGGCATGTCGGGAAGATCGCCTCGATTTTTCTTGGCTTCCGATTGACGGAAATCCAGATTGAGCTGACAGAGCGGACAGGCCACGACAATACATTCCGCGCCCGCCCGATGCGCCATCGACAAGAGCCGATAACCAAGGCGGTTGACGACGCCGGTCTTGCTGATCGAAAGGCTTGCCCCGCAACATTCGGTCTTGAGCGGCCAATCGACGGCTTCGGCGCCTGCCGCCTTGACCAGGTCGTCCATGCACGTCGGGTGCTCGGCATCGTCGAAGGCGACGATCTCCGGCGGACGCGACAGCAGACAGCCGTAATACGAGGCGACACGGAGTCCCTTAAGAGGCGTCCGAATCCGCTTGCGGAGTTCGCGAACGCTGAAGTCGTTGACTAGGACATCTAGTATGTGACGTACTTTCACGCCGCCGTCGTACGGTTTTTCGGTGATCCGCTCGGCGCGTTCTCGCTCGCTAGGATCGGTGTTGACCTTATGATTGGCCGTACGCAGCCGCGCGTAACACGATGCGCACGCCGTGAGGACTTCCGAGAAACCCGCCGCCTGCGCCTTTTGGAGGTTGATCACGGGCAACGCCACGGCCAGCGAGGCGTTGCTCGAGTGGGCCGGCGTGGACCCGCAACAGACCCAGTCGGGTATGTCCACCAACTCGATATCCAGGGCCTTGCATACCGCGCGCGTGGACTGGTCGAAATCCCACGCCGTCGATTCGAGGCTGCATCCGGGGAAAAACGCGTACTTCACCGTTTCTTCTCCTCCTCTTGAGCCCGTTTGAACGCCCGGCGCACGGCCTTGACGCTGGGCGAGCGATGGGGCAAGAAGTTCAACTTGTGCTTCGCAAGCATCTTGGGCGCTTTGTCCATGTCTGCGAACAGATCGCGACTGGCGAGTTTGTAGAGGGCCATCATACCGAGTTCGTATACCCGGCCATGCCAACGTACGCTCGTCAGAAACGCTTTATTGAAACTCCTGCCGCGCCGGTCGCGCGAAGAAATCTTGCGCTCGACAGCCATCATCCGCAACGTGTCCATGACCGCCGCGATATCGAGTCCCATAGGACAGCGCGCTGTGCATGCCTCGCAGGATGCGCAGGCCCAAATGGCTTCGGATTCGAGGATCTCGTCTTTTGCGCCCAGTTGGATCAGGCGCATGATTTGACTCGATAACAGGTCCATATCGGGACCGATGGGACATCCCGACGAACATTTGTGGCATTGAAAACACGTGCCGACCGCGACGCCGCTACGGCGTTCGACTTCGGTCAAAAGCGCATCGTCCGTCCATTCCTGCGACGTTGGAAACGTCGCGCTACTCTGCGTGTCGTTCATAACGATTACTCACCCACCTCGTCCGTTGTTATTTCGATCTTGTCCTTCTTGAGCGGCATCACCTTCTGGTAGACCTGTTCTGGCGTTTTGATAACCCCGTCCACGGACAGGAGGTCGCGCTCGATTTGTATGCCGAAGAGCCGCTCGTTCTCGCGCAGATACGGCAAAATCAGTTTCCAATCTTCCGCCGCGAGCGGTGCGTACATGCCGCCGTTCAACTGATCTTCGACCAGCGTCCGGTGCGGGTCGCGCACATAGACCGCCCCGCCGGACGCCAGCGACAGAAGATTGCCGCCGCCATAGGGCATGTCCAACGGAAGCACGTTCCCGTCCTTGTCGAACTGGATGCCATTCACGATGACGAACCCGCCCCCGTCGAGCGGATCGCCCGCCATGAACGACTCGGCCAGGAAATCGAGCGCGGTGCCGTTGATAACCACGCGAGGTTTGCCGACTGCGTTGATCACCGGACGTCCTGCGGCGTTGCCCATGACGTAGACCTCGGCGCCTTTTGCGCCATAAAGGAAGGTCTGGCCGACGTCTCCGTACACAACCATTTTCCCGCGTTTCGCGATCTGGCCCAATTGGTCCTGCGCGTTGCAGTGGACGTGTACCTCGATGCCGTCCATGCCCGAACCGAGATAATCGCCGGGATTGTCGTAGCAGTCGACGCGTAGGCCGTCGGTTGCGGGTCCAAAGCCTGCAGCGTGAAAACGCGTTCCGCGCGAGTTGTAATGGACGAGGCGCCGCCAGCCCAAGTTATATGCGTCCACCGCAAGACGCGCGTCGCAGTTATCGCCTTGAGGTGCGAAGCCGCGCGCGTCGATGAGCAACGTCCGTTCCTCATTTTGCGGCGCGCGCAGTTGGCCGCGCGTATCCCACGTGATTCGGCGATAGATGCTTTCCCGTGCATCGTTGAACAAGGGTTGCCGTGCGAAGATCTTTTCGAGACCGTCGCGCAGGATCGTATACACGGAACTGCGTTTCTTCGCGCCCGTAGGATAACGACGGTCGATTGCCCGCGTCAGAACCTCGATCCCGGCCTGCGGCGCGCGGACCGCTGTCTTGACGGCCAGATCGGCCACCACGTTGCGCAGACGGTCGAAATTCATACCAGCCAACGCGTCGCGCAAATACGCGAAGAGTCCGTCGGCATCGCCGTCGCGAACCGCGTTTTCAACGGCGGCCAAGTCGTCCGCGTCCGGCGTCGAGATGCTCGGCGGAATCGAGAGATCGCAATGGGCCTGATCCCGCCAAGTCGAGACCGGCACGCCGAATTTGTCGGTTGTCGAGAGACGATATCGCACGTCATGGCCGTTGTCGGCGGTATCGGGAACGACGTTAAAGAGGAACGCGCCCCCGTCGGTATAGCTGCCGCCCCGCGCGTTCCAGTACTGGTCCGCCACGGGCATAATACGGGGATCCTCGCTATTGAGACTGGCCAGAGTCGCGTCAATGGCCTGTTTCTCCGAGCAAATCAGGCCCACCGACACGTCTTTTCCTTCTTGCAGCGCGAAGACTTGGGGGCGCAACATGGCGGTGTCGGTGATCCCGAGGAGTTGGAATCCTTTCGTCTCGCTCAGCGTCCGGGCAATGATGAAGAACCAGGGACCGTCCGGCGAGCCGTGCATATGCGACGCCTGAATCTGGCGATAAATGTGCTGCTTGGCCGCAGGAAGGCGGTCAAAATCAAGCTCGGCAGTCGGCGCGAGCGCCTCGATGATATATTCGACCGGATACTTGTAGACGCGGTGCATGAGGTCGAACAGCATGACCGAGACCTCGGTGTCGGTGAGGAATCTCGGAAAAAGATTGCGTTGCGCAAGGTATTCGCACACCGAAACGTAATTCGCGAAATCGCCGTTATGGACAAGTGCCTCGTTCATGCCGATAAATGGATGCGCCCCGCCCGGATGCCAAACGCGGCCACGGGTGGGATAGCGTTGATGGGCAATCCAGACGTGGGCGCGCACGTCCTCCATCTTATAGTACTGTACCGACGCCTCGGCAAAGCCCACGATCTTGATGATGATCAAGTTGCGCGCATGCGACATGACGAACGCGCGCTTTTCGCCCAGCGACGCGTAGAACTCGTCGTTCAACTTCACCGAGTTCTGGAATACGAACTCGTCCTCGATTTCCCGTTCGCTTAGAACGGTGAAATGCGCCCCGCATATCACCTTCGATAGACCCTTCTCGGACGCGAACCGTTCGAGTACATCTTTCTTGACGCGAACGAAATAGCGCGCCACGTCGGGAGGCCGCATTTCGAGCAGAGGCACGTCGCGATAGTCATCCACCGTCGGGATCAGACCGCCGTGGCTGATGTCGAAATATGGTTCGATATACTTCTTCTCGACATCCTCGCGCGCGGTGGGATCCAGCAGCGAAATCTGCAAGATGTAGCTCTCTTCGAGCACGTTGCGCGATACGCCCAAATCCTCCGGCGCGAGACCGCAGGCCGCGATACCGCCGCCTTTGCCATTGCCCCGGTTGCGCATTTGGATGGACGGCTCGTAAATGTGTTTGCCGCGCACGGGAACCGTACACGCGAATCCGGTCACGCCGCACCCGCCTTCGGCCTCAGGCGACTTCTGGTACCAGTCGCCCTGCGGACGGAGGTCGGCGCGAGCGCGAATCATGGTCTCGACCCGATCACGAACTGCGGCGCGGGTATCAATCCTGTCCATTTTCATCCTTCACCAATCTAAAACACCTATGCGTGGCACATTTGTTCCAAATGACAGTCAACATATGTTCGACATTGACTCGTCGATTCTGGAAACGCTCACGCACGAACAACCATGTTTTCATAAAGAAACTCAGGGGCCAGATCCGCGTCATTCTCCCACACGAGAGTCTGAAGCTCTGGGTCCACTCGGAACCGCCGAAAAAGCTCCTTGTCCTTCAAGGGGCCAAAGACTTCTCCTTCCAGCTCCGGCTCAAGGTCGATTTCGCCTTCAGCACCATCATTGAACCGAAGCCTGACCACGTAATCATGGACATATTCTACTTCTCGTACGTGTGGAAACATGCTCATACTCCAAAGGCTCGATCCGGTTGATCCCTCTTTCTTAGGGATCATCCGGATCTAGCGTACTTCATCGTCACTTTCACGGAAAATTATCGTTTCGATTCGGTTTCCCCGAAGGGGAGGAACATGAATAGCCGTGGGTGCAACCCACGGATACAAGACAGACATCCATCGACCCTGGAAGGGTCGTACTGTGTCCATATCATCGTTAATAAAGGTTGACATCGTGCTCCTTGTGCGACCCTTCCAGGGTCG
>CAIYET010001099.1 GCA_903925285.1 Candidatus Hydrogenedentota bacterium
CCCTGAAAGGGGCGCACAAGGAGCACGATGTCAATCTTTACTAGCAATAATACTGAAATAGTGCGACCCTTTCAGGGTCGATGGATGTCGGTTTTGTATCCGTGGGTTGCACCCACGACTATTCATGTTCCTCCCCTTCGGGGAAACCGAATCGAAACGATAATCTCGTGTAAAAGTGAAGATGAAGTACGCTAAATCCGGAAGAGCCGCGTTTCTATTGCTTATTGCGTTGGAGGGAGCGCTGGAGGCGTTTGAGTCGTGCGTAATGGTCGCGGGAAAATGGGCGGCCTCCGAAGCGTACTTGGTTGTATGTCTCGATAATGTCGTGGACAGCGGTGGTCTCGGCTAGGATCGGGGTTTCTTCGAGCGCGCGTCGGATTTCTTCGGCCGTGCGTCCGACGACTGGGACGCCGATGCGTTCGAGGCGGTGACGGAGGTCCCGGTATAACCGGACGGCGCGGACTTGGTCGGTGGTCAGAACGTGGGCGTAGAGGGAACGTGATGAGGTCGCGCGGGATCTTCGCCGCCATGCGAGGAAGCCCGCGAGCATGGCGGCTATGAGCGCGAGTGGCGGCCACGGCGAGCGCGGACCGATTATGCGAGTCGAGTCGACGGATCCGATCCATTCCGAGCCGAGACCGATGAGTCCGAGACTCACGTTTCGGAACAGGGCAAGCTGGAGGGCGCGGTCGAATCCAATTACGTCGCGGTACCAGAAGATCTTCGCACGCAGCACGTAACGCGAGACGGTTCGCGCCAGCCAATTGCGCGCCAAGAGATTTTCCCTCTCGCGCGGTGACGGGTCGAATGTAACCCAGCCGCATCCGAGGAAGTACACCTCGGCCCATAGGTGCGCCATATCGGCGCGCACCGTGTAGGCGCGGTCGGCCTCGCTCCAGTCGCCACCGCGATATCCCGCAACGACGCGGGTGGGGACGTCGATGGCGCGGAGCATAAGGGCGAGCGCGCTGGCGTAGAGTTCGCAATGGCCCCTCCTGGTTTCATTGATGAACTCGTCGATTGGATGGTCCGCAGGCAATGGCGGCAGGTTGAGCGTGTAGGAATAGTTGCTGCCGCTCAGGTACGTGTTGAGAGCGGTGGCCTTGTCGAAAACCGTCCGCGCGTTGCGCGTGATCGTCTGCGCGAGGCGGCGCGTGCGCGGCAGGAGGTCCTGACTCGTCAGGTCGCGCAGGTCTTGATCGGATAGGATTTCGCGATAGTTGTCCGGCGCGTTGCGGAGTTGTTCCGGGGTGAAGCGCTGTATGTCGGACCATGCGTCATATTGAATCCAGTGCTGCGAGGCATGTCGCAGCACGACGACCGAGTAGTCGCCGCGTTCGCTCCAACCGAGCCGAATGGTGCGATTGTTGACGCGCTGGACCATTGTGAGGCATGGGAGCCCGTCTTCCGGTGCGTCGTCCATATAGATGGATTGGTGCACGACGCGCGCGCCGTTCCATGGGTCGCGAGCGACGCCATCGCGCCGGCTGGCGTTCGCGACGATGGCTGAAATGGGTACGGAATACGCGGGCTGAGTGCGGATGTGGGAAACGCCTTTGGACTGCCAGCGCCCTTTCTGGTAGTCGTGTAGCGCGGTGGTGCGCCAGTAGGTTTCGCCGCTGTAGCGCCCGCCGGGTTCGTCGGGGAATTCGACGTGCATGACGGGTATTTGGCTGCGTTGGATGTTTCCGCTTTTGGCGAGATCAACCGTGCGCGACGGGCCTGTGCGGAACAAGGCTGGGTCGCCGCGTCCGAGCAGGCCGGCTTCCATGCGTGGCGTGAGGTAGAAAATCCCCGCCATGAACACGGATACCGCGAGGACGATGGCCGTGAATACGGTGGCCACGCCTTTTGCATGGCGCGGTGTATCGAGCATGGGCATGTCCGTGTCGTGCGCGGCCAGTGGCACGATTTCGCCTAATCCGATGCCTTCGTTGCGTTCGAGTTCGGTGTAGGCGTGCAGGGCCATCAGCGCGCCGATGGCGCTCGATACGAATAGGGCAATGATGGGTCCGATCTCCGGTTCGGGATTCTGCACGAACGCGGCGAGCAGTAGGAAGAAGGCCATCAGGTGTAGGTGGTGGTAACTCGAAACGCGTTTGCGATGTAGTAGCGTATACGCCTGGATGTAGATGACGAGCAGCGTGACGCTGGCGAGCAAGTCCAGTACGGCCAGGGATGCCAGCGCGGCGGCGAGGCTCGATATGGACACGACGGCGGTGACGCGGCGGTACCAACTGAATTTGGCGTCGAGATATTCGCCGAGCGGTGCGATGGCGTAGAAGAACAGCGGAACGAAGGTCAGGGCGGCGGAGTAGCGCTGCGTCGTCATGAGCGCGAGGTAGCCGCTCATCACAAGTAGAAACGACGAGGCTTGCAGCGCGCGTGTGAGGTTTCTAGGCACGGGTCACCTCGCGCAGGTCGACGATGCGGCTTCCGCCAAAGGGGAGGCGGCGTCCCCACTCGCGCGGGTCCGCCGAGACGAAGGCGTAGGAGGCGCGCGCGTATTCGTCGCCGTAGCCGAACCAGCCGAAACCACCGTGGGCCGGGTCATCCGACGGCATGACGCGCGCCAACATATCTAGTACGCGCCGAACCTGGCTTTTGCCTTCCGAACCGGGCAGACGATGCGTGGGCGATACAATGGATACGATGTATTGCCGGTTCAGCAATGCGACCGCGAGCGATGCGATCATTTCGACGGCTTCTTCGAATTGGTCGTCGAAGGACGGGTTGTCGGGCGGACGACAGGTGTCCAATACGAAGACGATATGGCGCGAGGTTTCGCGTGCCATCTCTCGTACCAGCACGACGCCCTTTTTCGCGCTCGCGCGCCATGCAATGAGGCGGACGTCGTCGCCAGGGACATACTCGCGCAGGCTAAAGAATTCGTCGCCGCCACCTCGGACGACGCGCGGCGTCGCATGGGCGCCGGGCAGACGTTCGAGCCATGCCGTCCGAACGGATTTCACGCGCGGGTAGACGACGACTTCGACGTTGTCGCGAATGGGCCGCCCGTGGTCGAAAAGCCCGAAGGGAAACCCGCTACGCACGGACATGGGCGGAAGGGGATGGACGCCCCGGCGGTTGAAGGTCAGCGACGAGCGCAAGACGACGCTGCGCCGGGCGGGGATGTAGAGGGCCAGCGCGGCGGTTCCACCGGGGGCTTCAACGCGTTCGATGCGGACGGTCCCGCAGGGCATGTACCGCTTGGCGTTGTCGATTCGGAGCGTGACGCCGAAAGGTTCGCCTCGATGGGCGGCGTCGGGCGCGCTCCGGGTGACGTTGAGACCGCGCAGGTTCCATCGCGGGATCAGCAGCGAGACGATAACAAAACTTCCGAGTCCGCCCACGACGAGATACAGGAGATTGGCGCCGGTGTTCCACGCCGCGAGGAGGCCGAGCATGAAGCTGACGACAAATGCCCATCCGGCGGCACGGATTCCAAGGAACTTGAAGGATGAAGGATGAAGGATGAAGGATGAAGCATCGGGTGCGCTGTTGAAGAGGCTTACGGAAGGATCGAGGCTGTGTTCTTTTTCATCCTTCATCCTTCATCCTTCATCCTTAGCCGACAATTGGGTTCGTGCAACGAGTATCGTGGCATCGTGCACGTCGGGATTCCCATGGGGCCTCGTTACACCGGAACGGGAATACGTTGAACCACGTCGGCCAAGGTGCGTGCGCGTTCGCGGGCCGCCGCGACCATGTCGCTGCCGTGCGACTTCACGAGCAGGCGGTGGGCCAGAATGGGGACGGCCATTTGTTTAACATCGTCGGGCGTGACATAGTCGCGTCCCTCGATGAGCGCGCGGGCCTGGCAGGCTTCGTAGAGGCCCAGGGATGCGCGCGGGCTGACCCCGAGTTGAATGTGTTCGTTGGTGCGCGTGCCCTGAACGATCGCGAGCATGTAGCGCGCCACGTCGTCGTCGACCGCGACCCGCGCGACCTGCTCCTGCAATACGACCACGTCGGTCGCGCCAAGGACGGGTTCGAGGTCGTCGAGCGCCTGTCGCGGATCGTGGCGGCGCATGATGCGCAGTTCGTCGTCTTCGGGCGGATAGCCGATCTCGATGCGCAACAGGAACCGGTCGACCTGCGATTCGGGCAAGGGATACGCGCCCTCGAACTCGACTGGGTTCTGCGTGGCCAGCACGATGAAGGGCTGCGGCACTGGTCTCGTGACACCGTCGACCGAGACTTGGTTTTCGCCCATGGCTTCGAGCAACGCGCTCTGCGTCTTGGGCGGCGTCCGGTTGATTTCGTCGGCCAGAACCACGTTTGCGAAGATGGGGCCTTGGCGGAACTCGAACTCGGAGGTTTTTGGATTGAGCACCGAGACGCCGATAATGTCCGATGGGAGCATGTCGCTTGTGAACTGGATGCGCGTGAATGTGCAGTCGATCGAGCGGGCAAGGGCCTGGGCGAGGGTCGTTTTTCCGATGCCGGGGATATCCTCGATCAGGATGTGGCCGCGCGCCAGAAGGCCCGTGATGCACAGCTTGATCGCGTCCGGCTTTCCGAAAATGACCTTCTCGATGTTTCTTGTCAGCCGCGCTATAACTTCAACGGAATCGCGTTCGATTAGAGCCATCGTTCAAACCACTCGTCTGCTGCTTCGTATACCTCGGGGGGAATGGGGCGGCTGTCGTCGTGAACCAATACCGCCAGCGCATCTGCGGGACCCAATAGCCGGTAGATGTTCGCCGCGAGTTCGACGGCTTTCTCGCACGCTTTCGAGTTGCCGTATTCGGGGTCGTTCGCCGCTGCCACGACTAGCGTCGGGCTGGGCGCGCACAACGCCAGGATGTGTTCCCAGTCGAAAGGATACTTTTTGGTTTTGAAGGCTTCGCGCAGTAGCGGGAAGTAGACGAAGCCGGCGTCGCGCATCCACCGTTCGGGATCTTTGTCGGTGGCGAACCGTGTGAATCCGCAACTCGCGACACAGGTCTGCACCCGCTCGTCGAACGCCGCCAGGAAAATCGCGTTTTGCGCGCCGAGTCCGTGGCCAATGACACCGAGCCGGGCACTGTCCACACGCTTAACCTCGCACAGCACATCGAGTGCGTAGATGTGATCCGAGAGCATGCGGCCCATGGCGGATGCTTTCGGGTTGTCCTTGTAGAACGATTTCGTGTCATATGCGGCCAAGCCTGGCGAAATGCGGTCGCCGGCCGTGATGCAATCCGGTGCGATCGTCACGTATCCGAGTTCGGCATACCGCTGGGCCATGAACATGGCCGTATCGCCCTCGAGTCCCGCCGGTTCATCCTTGCCCTGCGTGACCGCCCGATGACAGCACAGAATGCCCGGCATTTCGTCCTTGCGGTCCGGCACGAACAGCCACGCCGAGACTCGGTCCCACTCGTCCACGAAATAATTCACCCGCCGCCGGACGTAGCCCGCGAACTGCATTTCATCCACCGTCTTCGTCTGCAGTTCCACGCGCTCCTTTGGAACCGGACCCAGCACCGACAACACCGTCGATTCCATCTCGCCACGAATGCCCGGCCACTGTGCCAGACTGCTGACTTTCGCAAGGTTCACCATCGAGTCCATCTCTCCCAATACTTAAGACAATGCTAGCACCTCGGTGTACGCAGTGCAATCTTCATCGCATGGTAGAGATTTCGATGCAGAAGTTTCAACCTAACACTGCAACGCTGCATTTTTCGCGCGTTGTTTGCTGAACAGATTACGGAAGACAGTCGAATTTGGAGTGCGGCGGCTTCGACGCCGCTTTGGATGGATGATACGCCGATGCGAAAACGGAGCCAAAGCGGCGTCGCAGCCACCGCACTCCAAATCGGACCGTTCTCGAAGCGTGCCGCTTGCATCGGTAATAGGAGAACTGCACCCTTTTCTTACACCTATTTCGAGCCAGTGCCGATTTCGAGAACGTATCATTGTAGTACTAACGTGAGCTTCGCCCGCAACACAGGTTCAACGCAGCCTGTTGCGCGTTGTCGTTGAAGGGATTCTACAGGAACCGGCAGCAGTTGGGGTCCATCCATTGAAAGAGGTTGTGGCCGAGTTGGCGCAGGAGGCAGTCAAGTCGGATGATTGGCAAGCCTAGAACATTGTGGTAACAGCCGTTGTAGCGGGCGACGAGGAGGCTGCCGGGGCCGTCGACGGTATAGGCTCCGGCGCGGTCGACGGGGTTAACGGCGTCGACGAATGTGTGTATTTCTTCGGGTTCGAGATCGCGAAACGTGACGTCGGTGGATTCGTAGCCCTCGGCGGTCCGGCCGGTTTGCGTGTCCACGAGCGAAAGCCCGGTGAGCACTTGATGGGTGTTGCCGGATAATTTGGCGAGCATTGCGCGGGCTTCGGCGCGATCTGCGGGCTTGCCGAGGACGTGTTCGCCGAGGAAGACGAGCGTGTCGGCCGCCAGCACGACCGGTCCCGGCTCAATCGTTTTGGCCACGTCGCGGCATTTCGCGCGGGCATTCGCGACGACCATTTCGGCGGGCGCCCCGTCGAAGGATTCTTCGGCGTTGCTGACGGACACGCGGAATTCGAGGCCGAGAGCCGCCAACAGGGCGCGACGCCGTGGGGAAGCCGAGGCCAATATGAGGCGCGTCATGGCTTGGGAGTATTCGTGTTCGGGGCGGGCGGTTCGAGCGCTTGCACGGAGACGGCCGCGTTGGCGGGCACGGTCTTGCCGCCCGGACCGACCGTCTCGACATATTGGTCGTCCTCGATAATTTTGGTGCCTTCCGGCAATGTAATGCAGGTCTTGGCCAGGTCGAGTTTGCCGTTGACGGTGAAATCGGATACGGCGATGTTGACCTTGGAATCGTCGTTGTTGACGATCTGGATGCGATAGGGCAGGTAATCCTCGTCGCGAAGGAACAGGCGGACCTCGCTGAATCGCCCCGTGTCTGTGCCTTTCATCTTCGGACGGATGAGGATGCCTTTCGCGCCTTTCGCCTTGTCGTCAGAGTCAAACACGCCGACATCGTAATTATCGCGCAGCGAGTCGGTATTCTGATCGAATCCGAGGAAGAAGACTTCGGCCTGGGGATTGTTTTCGAGGTCGTAGACCTGAAGTTGTTTGATGTCCGCTTCGAACTCGTAGGCCTTGCCGTCTTGGATGAGATACGTCGGGCCTTCCTTGGGCTTGTCGTAGCGGAAGATGATGCGTTTGGGCTTGACGTAGACGATGCTACCGCCCACTTCGATCGTTTCTTCGGGCGAGACGGTTTCTTGCCAGAAGCGGGCTTCGAGCACGTGAATGCCATCGCGCTTCTTCGCGAACTCTTGGAAGAATGCGTCGAACGAAGGCGCTTCGTCCGCTGCCGCAAACCATGCCAGCGCCATGCTGGCGGCCATCATCGCAATCATTCCGAGGTCTCCTCATTGGGCGGCGCCTGCCGCTCGATTAGCGTGCGGTGTGTCTCGAGTACGGCTAGCATGTCGTCGCGCAGGCGGTTGCGCTGGTCTTTCAGGCGCCGGATCTCGCCTTCGAGATCTTCGGGCAACCGGCCCGCCCGTACCATCAATCGTTCATGCTCGGCATGCCCCGCTTCACGCAGACTGTCGGCCTCGCGACGCGCCGCGTCGACCAAATCTTCGCCGAGCCGCTGCGAGGTAACAAGGGCGCTACGCAACGCGGCCTCCATCTGGCGGTACTCATCCATCTGCGTCTTGAGCGATTCCTGATCGTCCTTCAACTCGCGGATCGTGTGTATCATGGACTCGATGATGTCGGCCAGCCGGTGCAAGTAGTCGTCGACGTCGTGCGGTTGGTATCCGCCAAACAAGGCGCGGCGAAATTGCTTGCTGTACACGTCGCTGGGATTGACGCCCATTTCGCTACCCAGTATCTCGGATACGACTCTGTGATCGCGCATCGTGAATTTCCCCGGAGCTACTTGCCCAACTCTTTCGATCGCGCCGCCGCCGCCGCGACGCCTTCGGCGATCACGCGGTCGAAACCGTTCTTGCGGAACGACTCCAATGCGGCGGCCGTCGTGCCGCCCTTCGACGTAACGCGCTCGCGCAACACGGAGGCCGGTTCGCCGGACTGGTCCAAGAGCCGCCCCGCGCCCAGCATGGTCTGCGCCGCCAGCCGCGTGGCCTGCCCGCGATCCATGCCCTGCGCCACCGCCGCGTCGATCAAACATTCGACCATGTAGAAGAAATACGCCGGGCCGCTGCCGCTCAACGCCGTAACCGCGTCGATCTGCGTCTCCGGCACCATCTCCGCGACGCCGATCGCGTCGAAGATGCGCCGGGCAACGTCCGCGTCGGTTTCCGTGCAGTTCGCGCTCAAGGCAATGCCCGCGGCGCCCGTGTTGACCATCGCAGGCGTGTTCGGCATCACGCGGACGACATGGACATCCGCGTCCAACAGCGATTGCAGGTAGGCGGTCGAGATCCCCGCAGCAATCGAAATCACGCGCGTCTTTGGCGTCAACGCTGCCTTGAGCGGTGCAAGCGCCTCCGCCATCGCCTGCGGCTTCACCGCGAGGATCAGCGTGTCGCACCCGGCGGCCAGCGCCTCCGGCGAAGCCGCGACGGTTGCCCCGATGCCCGCCGCCTCGGCGCGCTTCTCTTCGGCGACGTCGTAGGCCCAGATTCGGTCCGGCGTGATGAGCCGTGCAGCCAACAGGCCCTTCGCAATCGCCGCGCCCATGTTGCCGAACCCAAGGAATCCCAACACGCCGCACGCGTCCGCTTTCGGGTCCGCGACGAACATTTCCGACGGGTTGATTGGACGAACCATCGCGATTTCGTCGCAATCCGGGAATAGCGAACATCTGACGCAATCGTTGAAGACTTTGTGCGGCAGTTCATGCTTATCGACCACCGCGAAACCATGTTTGGCGAAGAACTCCGGATTGCGCGTCAGACAATAAACCCGGTCGATATTCAAGACGCGCGCCTCCTCGAGACACGCACTCAGGAGCGCCTTACCGATGGCCTTTCCGCGCAAATCGGGCCGGACCACCAGCGAACGAATCTCGGCCAAGTCCAGCGTATCGATATGCAGGGCGCAACACCCCCCCACGCCCGCCTCGTCCGCGTACGTGTAAAAGTCGCGGACGTTCTCGTACAGTTCCATCAACGGACGCCGCAACACCGCCCCGCCCTCGGCGGCGTTATCCAGCAACTGCTTAATCGTGGCAATTTCAGTCAACTTCGGTTTGCGAACGGTATGCATACGCCCAGCACTTACCCTTTCATGGCCTCTGCCCAAGAGACCCGTAACCACATTACGCCATACAATCTCGAAAACGGCGGACAAGTTCCACCGCCACGAACGCGATCATAGCACAGAATAGGCGTGAGGCTGTAGGCTGTAGGCTGTAGGCC
>CAIYET010001100.1 GCA_903925285.1 Candidatus Hydrogenedentota bacterium
ATCTTGTGTTCATATCATACCCAAACTCTATATATGGTTGCTTCAGACGGCTAAAATGTTACGAGATCTGAAATTTGAGATCTGAAATCTGAGATCTGAAATCTGAAATTTGAGATCTGAGATTTGAGATCCGAGATCCTTCTGCTGCTTCTTCTGGAAGGGTTTGGAGAACTTCTTCTTCTCGCGAAGAAGAGGTTTTTCAAGAATCTTCATTTGGGTATGAATGATTTTGGATATCACTTTGCCGGTTGATCGAGCGCTTGCAGGCGTTCTTTTGTTCGCGGCTGATCGGGCTTCAATTCGAGCGAGCGGGTATAGGCTTCGCGGGCGCGGTCGCGCAGGCCAAGCGGTATCGCGACGTCGCCGATGAAGTTTAGGGCGGCCTCGTCGTTGGGCGCCAACCGTGCGCAGCGTTCCGCAGCTTCCAATGCTTCCTGGAGGCGTTGCGCGCGCAACATGACCTTCGCGTAGGCCATGTCGTCATCGGGGGTATCGGGCAAAATGCGGCGCGCATCGAGGAGATGCTCGACGGCTTCCTTGATGCGTAGGTCGAATTCGGCGGCGTATTCGGGCGGCAGTATGCCGATGGCTTCGAGGTCGGCGTTGCCCTCGCGAACGCGTCCCTCCTGGATTTTCAAAGCCGCCATCGCGAGGCGCGCACCCAAATGCGCGGGATCGCGTTCGGTCGCTTTGCCGAACGACTCCGACGCCAGATCGTACAGTCCTTCTTGCCGGTACACGCGACCAAGTTGGAAATACGTGTCCGCTTCGGGCGCCAATTCGAGTGACCGGCGCAACGCATCGAGCGCTTCCTGCGCGCGCGTGCCCCAGCGCGCAAAGAGACCGGCCCAGTTCTTTCCATGCGGACGCATCCGCCGACGCGACATCCACGAGCTTCCGCCATGTCTCCGAGGCAAGGTCGTAATCGCCCGCGACGACTAACGTCTCGGCGTATTCGCGCAACGTCTGCGCATCGTGCGCGACCGCCGCGCCCGCTTGCTCGTACAGCGTCCGCGCGCGCTTCAACGCGTCGTTGGCTTTCGTTTGATGTTGCTGAACGACGGCGGCGTCTTGCTTGCCTTGCGCTACGGTGGCCGCTGCCAGTTCCACGCGGTATTGCGCCATGGCGGAGCGCGCTTCGGTGTAGTCCGGCGCAGCGTGACAGGAACACGCCGCGAGCGCTGTCAGCATCAGTCCTATGCAGCCATACCGAGAGAGGTTAAAGGCTGAAGGAGAACAGTCCTTCCGCCTTCGGCCTTCGGCCTTCTTTCCTTCAGCCTTCTCCACGGTTACCCTTGCAGCATGACGCGACGGATGATCTTCTGACTCTCGATCGCATCGAGCGTGCGCTGGGCTTTACGGAGTTCCGCCACATCCATTTTTTCGAGTTTTTTCCAGAAGATGGACAGATTGCCAACGGCGATCTGGCATGCATGGCACGGATCCATGCGATGCGGCAGCATGTCGAGGATCGCGTAGCCTTTGAATCGCGCAATCTTGAGGTACAGCAGCGCTTCGAGGAGTTCCCACATGTTGACGCTGCCCGGCATCAGCATATCGTCGGTCAAGCGGTACGAATCGCTGAAGTACATCTGAAACAGCTTGTTCGCGCGCGTCAGGAAGGCGATCGATTCGGCGGGATTCTCACCCGCCATGAGCGCGTGCGAGAAATTCATCGCCACCCCCACGTTCTTCATCGCGATCTCTTGGCACAGACTTAGCGCCTTGCCGACCGATGCGACCGTCAAGTATTTGCGTGGCTCGCGCGGTTTGTACGCGATTGCCACGTTGATGTCCGGCGAAGCGTACTTCGCGATGGTCTTGATGGACGAAATCACGGTGTTCCAATGCGTTGCATAGTCCACGTGGAACGGGTAATCGAACCCATCCGTGTACAGGCGCAAGGTGACTTCCGTCGCGCCCAGTTGCCGCGCAATATCCGCCGCTTTACGTCCTTCTTCGATGGCGACGTTGCGCGTTTTCGGATGCTGATGACCAAAGGCGCTGAGTACAAAGCGTTTATCCTGCACAAAATTAACCGAAACACCCGAACACAGGAGTCCGATTTCCTTCAGGACGCGCTTGAGTTCGCGTACCGGAAAGTCCGTCGTCACGTCCGTCTGTGCGACTTCTACTGCCTTCAGCCCCTTGATCTTCGCGGCCATGGCCAGACGATCCTGAACGCGCGGCATCTCGCGAAAACCTTCCGGACTCGTCGGATCGACCCCGCTAGAAAACATCCATAATCCCGCCGAAATCCGAAGACTCATCCGGCTTTCCCGTGATGAAACATGTTCCGCAACCATCCCGGGGTCGTCATTAACCGCTGAAACGCTTTGTGTTTTAGTATCCACTGGGTTCACTGATCCATACGCTTATCGGCGTTTGTTGCGTGCTCGATATCGAATCGGACACGGTCAGGAAAAAAGAACTTTCACGCCTTCCGGCATCTTCCACGTTGGACGTATTTTAGATGATATTTGCGTCATTGTCAATACTTTCAGAGATCTATTGTCTTTAATTATAAAAATAACTAATTATGATATAGTCGATTTTCACCCGCAATTCAAAAAGGCCGCCTCTCAGCCTACAGGAAGAAGACCTACAAAGCTTGCCGGGAACCACGCGAGAGTTATTCGCTTAAGTCAATTAGATTCAGTTATTTATAACCATTGAGAGTAGCGCCGTACATGCGATGGAAAAAAAGGAGGCGAGTGCAGGCAGCGGGGGGACTGCCACGAAGCGCACTCGCCGGTGGTGGGAACCAGTCATTGCTGACTGCGGCTGTGAGTACAAGCTGGGGGAAGGCTTCGCTCACAGCTACTTATGTAACAATCGACATTTCGGATTCTATTCCGGCCCTGGATTTTTCCGCCTCGGTGTTCACTACTCCCCAGAATTCCCATATATGGTGTCGCAAGGATTGCTGTGGCGTCAAGCAGATCGGAATTGAGGCCTATTCGTATTTCGTAACAACCCGTATTTCGACGCGTTTGGCTAAATAGAGCCTTGACGCTAAAGGACTTACACGTGTCGATTTTCGCATATCGGGCTTTTTGCGAGCGAATCCAAGTATAGACATTTTCGTGCTCGTAGTTGTAATCGATCCGATGAGAAAAAGATCCGTCTTGTTGACATGTTAAAACTGTCCCGATATAATAGTATTCGTAAGAATCGTGATGCGCCTGCGGGAGCAAGATACGAAAATCGGGAGGACGGGGCAATGAAATTAGCGATTCAGGATGGAATGTTGCCGGGCCGCGATCTGGCGGAAAAATTGGACAACGCGGCGGCGCTGGGATTCGAGGGCGTCGAGGTTGGCGGCTCGATGCTGTTGAACCGCTACGAGGAAGTCGCGCGCGCCTTCGACGGCCATTCGGTCAAACTGTCCACGATCTGCTCCGGCTACACGGGCTGCATTATCGACGCGTCGAAGGCGGCGCGCGAGCAGGCGGCGTCGGACATCATGCGCTTGCTCGAGGCGGGCGGGGCGCTCGGCGCGGTGGGATTGATCAGCGTTCCGTGTTTCGGCGGTCCGACGCTTCCGGACCTGTCGCCCTGGAAAGACGCGCGGGCCTTGGAACTCGAGTTGCTCGTCGACGTGCTCGGTCCTATAGCCGAGAAAGGCCGGACGATCGGCTGTCTGTTGCTGGTCGAACCGCTCAACCGTTACGAGACCCATTTACTGAACCGGCTGGAGGACGCTGTGGGGATCGTCAAGCGGGTGGGACGCGGCGGGATCGCGATCATGGCGGACCTTTTCCACATGAGCATCGAGGAGGACTGCATATCGAGCGCAATCCACGCGGCGGGAGGCCGGATTCGGCACGTCCATCTGGCCGACAGCCAGCGTTTGCAGCCGGGTACCGGCATGACGGATTTCCGCACGGCGTTCAAGGCGCTCAAAGACGCGGGCTTTTCGGATTACATGGCGCTCGAGTGCGGCGTCCGCGGCCGTCGCTTGCAGGCGCTCAAGACGTGCGTATCGTTCCTGCGCAAATGCATGCGATAGAATGCCGTTCGGGGTTGAATGCGAAGGAGACGTTTTTCTAGAATAAGAGGCTTGTGGAGGGTAGTTGAGGTCCATGCTTAAGAACCGTCGTAAGACCCTTGTCGTCGATGACGAAAGCGATACCCATCTATTCGCACGGACCATTCTCGAAGCGGAAAGACGGAAATGAGGGTATGGGGTATGGGATTTTGGGAAAGAATGCCGCCACTAGAACCCCAAAACAATAAAAACAAACCCCGATAAATTATGATCAACGGAGCGGTGAGATAGATGGTCCAATATGAACTCGTGGTACACAAGGGCGGCCTGGAATTCGGGCGGTTCGGAATTGGGGAACATGCGTTGACGATTGGCCGCAGCACGGAGGCGGACATCGTGTTGGTGGACAACGCCGTGTCGCGGACTCATGCGCGCGTGTACACGGAGGCCGGCTGCGTCGTCTTGGAGGATCTCGGTTCGCGCAACGGGATTTACTTCAATGGGCATCTGACCCGAATGGCGCGATTATCCGCACGCGACAGTTTCCAGATCGGCGACTACATGTTCGCGGTCGAGCCTTTGGTTCCCATGAACAGTTCCGCCTCGACGATTTCCTATCACCAGGGCACGCTGCTGTACGAGCAGATGGTCTCGACGAAAGACGGGGACCGTCTGCCGATCCTCTATCGGGCAGCTCATCTGCTGGGCAGCGTGTTCGACATGGACGCGTTGCTGCTTCAGATACTGAATTTGATTTTCGAGGCGGTGTCGGCGCGTCGCGGTTTTATACTGACGATCGACGCGGAAACGCGCACGCCGGAGATTCGCGCGTCGCACACGCTGGACAATGTCGGCGAGGGCCCGCCCTTGAGCCGAACGCTGATCGACCGTGTGTTGGGTCAGCAGGATGCCGTGATGACCATAGACGCGCTCGATGACGAGCGATTCGACGCTGCGAAGAGCATACTGGCGCATGCGATTCGCTCGGCCATTTGCGTGCCGCTGTGTGGACGCCAGGGCGTGATTGGTGCGGTTTACGTGGATTCGGGCACGAAGACGTTGCCCTTCTCGCACGGCGATTTGGAACTGTTGACGGCGCTGGGACGCGTGGTCGGTCTGACCGTCGAGAATGCCCAACTGCATCGCGAGAAAATCGAGCAGGAACGGCTTGCGGCAATCGGCTTGGCCATGGCAAGCGTCGGCCATTGTGTGAAGAACATCCTGACGGGCATGAAGGGCGGCGCGGAAGTCGTCGAAGAGGCCACAAAAGCGAAGGAATGGCGCCGCATCGAATGGGGCTGGCCAATCCTGAAACGGTCCATTGACCGCATCGAGGGGCTTATGCTCAACATGCTGCTCCTGTCGAAGGAACGCGTGCCCGATCGCGCGCCGACGGATCTGAACAAGATCGTCGCGGACATCTTGGGCACGATGGACTTGCGCGCGAAGGATGCGCATGCCGAAATACACTTCGATCCCGTTGCGATTGCTCCCGCGTATGTAGACGGGACAGAGGTCTACCGGGTCGTTCTCAATCTCGTAGTCAACGCCATCGAGGCGTGCCAGGACAAGGGCGGCCATGTAAGCGTTTCGTGCGCCGCCGACGCCCTCGGCCACACGATCCACGTGACCGATACCGGATGCGGCATATCGCCGGAGACGCTACCGCGTCTGTTCGATGCGTTCTCGAGTACCAAAGGATCGCGCGGCACGGGACTGGGGTTGGCGTGTTGCCAGAAGATCGTCAAGGAACACGGCGGCGCCATCGAGTGTTCGAGCGAGCCAGGCAAGGGAAGTACATTTACGGTGTTCTTGCCGCCCTCCGGCGGAATGGCCCCCGTGACCGCGACGTTTCATTGACGCCGGTTCCAGATTGGTTATAGAGATATGAATATTTCATCGCGCTGTGAATACGCTTGCCGGGCAGTCGTCGAACTGGCCCGGCTATCCTCGTCGCCGCAACCGACGACCATCGAAGTCATCGCGCGCAAACGCGGCATTCCGGACAAGTTTCTGGTCCAAATCCTCCTGCAACTCAAGCGGGACGGTATCGTGCGCAGCGTGCGCGGCGTACACGGCGGATATTTGCTCGGACGTGCGCCCGAGTCCATCACGCTGCTCGATATCGTGCAAGCGGTCGACGGCCCGGTGATTTATCCGCTGCCGGTGCGGGATGCCGGTTCCGCCGACCTGGCCCCGGCCTGGCGCGAAGTGGCCCGAGGGATCGAGGAGGTTTTGCGGAGCATCACGATCCGCATGATCCTCGATCGTGCGAACACGAGCAGCATGTACTTTATCTGAATTATGAATTATGAATTATGAATTATGAAACGCACGTGTGGGAGATAGAACGTTCTCTGCATTTTTCCCGCAACATGAGGCGTTTCTCGCCAACACCAACGTTTCATAATTCATAATTCATAATTCATAATTAAGGAGTGTCTTACGTGAATGAGCCGTCCATTAGTCATCCAAACGAACCGAAAGGCAATGCGATTCGCAAACGGCTGGACAAGGCCGTGGGCCTCGGATTGCGGACGTATACGCCCTCGCAACTGGTCGTTGCGAAGGCCAAGGGCTGCCACCTTTGGAGCGTGGACGGGCGCAAGCTTGTGGATTTCACAAGCGGGGTTCTCGTCGCGAACCTCGGCCATGCCCATCCCCTGTTCGAGCGCCTGTACCGGCAGTATGCCGACGGCATGCCGCGCAATGCGTACAATATGATCGCGCCGGTCGAGGTCGAGGCGTCCGAGCGCCTCATCGAGAGCATGCGTAATCCGAAGGCGCAAAAAATACTTTGGGCGGCGAGCGGTTCCGAGGGCATTCAGAAGGCGATGTGGGCGGCGTTGCACCGTTATCCCGGCCGTCCGATCATGGTCGCGACGCGCGGCGGGTTCCACGGGAAAAAGGGGCTTGCCGGCGACGTCACCGGCGAATCGAGCACGAATCCGAACGTTCGTTGGATCTCGTTCCCGATGTACGATGCGAATCCGCCTGCGTTTTACCAAGCCGAACTCGACGCGCTCGCGAAGGCGCATCCCGGCAAGATCGTGCTGCTGATCACCGAACCGTACTTGGGCGCGAAAGGTTCGTTCCACCCGCCCAAGTGGTATCACAAACTTTTGCAGGCGTGGTGCGAAAAGCATGACGTTGCGCTGATCTTCGACGAGGTGCAGGCCAGCCATGGACGCACAGGCCGCATGTACGCTTTCCAGACCTATGGCATCCGGCCCGACCTTGTGGTAATGGGCAAGGGCCTCGGAAACGGCGAACCGGTGGCTGCGGTTGCCGGGCGCGCCGACCTGATCGATGCGTTGCGCTACGGCGAGGCTTCTGACACGTACAGCGGCAATCCGCGCGCCTGCGCGGCGGTCTGTGCGACGTTGGATGTGTTCGAGCAGGAGCGGATCGTGGACAATTGCCGCGCGATGGCGAAAGTCATGTGGCGCGGACTAAATGACTTGATGAAGCGGTTTCCCTTCATACGAGACGTACGCGGCGAAGGACTGGTTTACGGCGTCGAGATGTGCGACGACGCGACGGCCAATCGTTGCGTACTCGAAGCGTACTATGGGACGGGTAAACTGGGCGTGCATTTCCTTGGCCCGCTGGCGGGCAAGGTGCTGCGGGTAAGCCCGCCGCTGGTCGTGACGGAATCGGAACTCGAGAGCGCGTTCGCAGTGCTCGAAACGGCCTGGCAACGCGTAAAGGCATAGGAGCGAATCATGGCGCGCAAGAAGACGGTGCTTGTGGTGGTAGCCCACGCCGACGATATGGAATTCCTAGCGGGAGGAACCGTGGCGCGGTTCGCGTTCGAAAAGGGCTATGATGTTTTCGAGTACATCTTGACGGACAACTCGAAAGGCTCGTACCGGTTATTGCCGGAAGTGCTGATCGAGATCTCGGCGCGCGAAGCAGTCGAAGCCGGCGAGGTGCTCGGACTCAAGCAGGTTCGGTTGGAGGGCTATCCCGACTGCGAATTGAACGAAGTCAATCCGAATGTGCTTCGCGGCCAAATCATGGCGGTCATCCGCGAGATCAAGCCGGACATCGTGATGAGTTGGGACCCTTTCGCACCGGGCGAGGACCATCCGGATCATCGGATGGTCGCGATGGCTACGCTCGAAGCGGCGGCGTTCAGTTCTAATCCGTTGTTCTACCCGGACCACGCGGATCTGCCGCACATGGTGACCGAAGCGTATTGGTTTGCCAAACAGCCGTGGAACGCGGAATGTATCGTGGACATTTCTTCGACCATCGACAAGAAAATCGAGGCGCTGTTCAAGCACGATTGCCAGATGGCGCTTACCATCGACGCGCTCGCGCGGGAATCCGAAACGATCGGCGCGAACGCCGACATTGCGCGCGATATGCCGCCGGAACAGTACCGTCCCATCATCGAAATGGGTATACGGCAATTCTGCGCGGCCGCCGGCGCGAAGACCGGCATGGCCTACGCGGAGCAGTTTCGTTACGAGAAACTGGGTATGCTCGACAAAGTGCTGGGAACGAATTTCGTCGAACCGGACTTTTAACGCGGACGCGAGGCCATGGAAACCAACACGCATTTTCTGAATGCAATCGTCGTCATCTTCGGGGTGGCATTGGTGGTTGCATGGCTATTCCGGCAGGTTCGCGCCCCCTCGATCATCGGATTCCTGATCACCGGCATGGCGATCGGCCCGTTCGGATGGCGTTTGGTCGGCTCGGAAAACGTCGCGCAGTTCTCCGAGATCGGCCTCGTGCTCTTGTTGTTTACCATCGGACTCGAGTTGTCGCCGGAACCCTTGAAGCGTTCGCGCGCGCGATTGGCGATGGCAGCGTTGGGCCAAGTGGGTGTGACGGCTGGCGTGGCGGCAGGGATGCTACTGGCAGCGACGGGATTGGGCGTCCGCGCGAGTCTCCTGTTCGGTGTGGCGGTCGCACTCAGCAGCACCGCGATTGCGCTCAAGCAATTGAGCGACCGGGACGAAACCGATTCGACGAACGGTACGATTATCACCGGCATACTGTTGTTGCAAGACGTCGTGGTCATCGTGCTGCTGCTCCTTTTGTCGATGACGACGCCGAACGCCGGTTCGGGTTGGACGCGCCTGGCGGTCCATGTACTGGTGGGGCTTGCCGTGTTGACGGCCGCAACGAGCCTTGCGCGGTGGCTGTTGCCGCGCGCGCTCAACCAGATCGTGCGCCACGGCGGGCGCGAATTGACGACGTTGTTCGCAGTGCTGATGGCGTGCGGCGGGGCTTGGGGCGCGTCCGCGATGGGGTGGTCGCCCGCACTGGGCGCGTGCATCGCGGGACTGCTACTGGCGGGGGCCGACCAACGCCATCAACTCGTAGCCGAGATTACGCCGTTTCGTGACGTGTTCAACGCCTTGTTCTTCATCTCGCTGGGGATGCTGGTTCATTTGGACGTTCTGTTCAGCCACTTGCCGCTGATGTGCGCGCTGATTGCCGCGACGCTTCTGTTGAAACCGTTGCTCACCACGGGCGTGGTGGTTGCCGCGGGATGGCCCGTGCGCGTCGGCGTACACGTGGGCATCGGCCTGTGTACAGTGAGCGAGTTCGGTTACGTTTTGATGCATCAAGCAGGCCAGCAAGGCCTCGTGCCGCCGGACACCATGAACCTGATGGTGGCGTATACCGTCTGCACCATGATCGGCGGCGCGATATTGTTTCCATTCGCGGGACCGATTTCGCATCGCGTGAGCGGGCTTTTTCGCGGAGAGGCCGAAAGCGGCGACGAGGACCGAAAGAAGTCCGCCGCGTTTAAGAATCACGTCATCATCGTGGGCTATGGATTCACCGGATCGAACCTTGCCCGGATGCTGACTTCGACTCACGTGCCCTGTTGCGTCATCGAAATGGATCCGAGTTGCGTGGCCAGCGCACGGCAAGCGAACATCGAAGTCGTCGTCGGGGATGCGGTTCGGATGATCATCCTCGAACACGCCGGCGTCAATACCGCACGAGCACTCGTCGTGGCGATAAACGACCACGAGGCCACGCGCCGGATCGTCGCACAATCCAATGCGCGGCGTCCCGAACTGTATACCCTCGCGCGGACCAGTTTCGTGCGCGACATCGACGCTCTGTACGAGCAAGGCGCGAAACTCGTGATCCCGCAGGATTTCGAGACCTCGATCGAGATCGCCGCCCATATCTTGCGACAGTTCGGCATCCCGGACAATATCGTCGAGGCGCAGATCGCGGCGGTCCGCGTCGGCGGCTACGGCATGCTGCGCGGCAAGGCGACGGATCGCGCCGCGCATGCCGAACTCATCAAGATCCTCGAACGGACCGCGACGCAGACGTTCTATCTCGCCGAACAGAGTTTCGCGTGCGCATTGACTGTGGCACAGTTGAACCTTCGCGCATACACGGGCTGCATGATCATCGCCGTCGTACGTTCGGGAAAGCCTACAACCAATCCCGCGCCCGATTTCGTGTTCCAAGCCAACGACGTCCTCGTCCTCGTCGGCGCTCATCGCCAGATCGAAGCCGCCAAGGCCCTACTCGACCGCAACGAACCGCCCCCAACCGACCTCGTTCAATCGCCCTGAAATACGAACAAATCGCACCACCGGACGCAACTTGAGTCAACCGGGCAACACGCACGCCTATTCGGTCCAGCCGGTGTCGTTGTTGGGGCGGCGTGCCGATGCCCATTCGACGGCCTTCTTTCCCGCAAGCGTCACGAGACTCAACAACGCCAGCAATGACGCGACTGCGAAAGCCGCCACGAAGTTGTACTCGTTGTAGAGGATTTCGATGTGGAGGGGCATGGTCGTCGTTAGACCGCGGATATGGCCCGATACGACGGACACGGCGCCGAATTCGCCCATCGCGCGCGCGGTGCATAGGATGATGCCGTAGAGAAGTCCCCAACGGATATTGGGCAGCGTGATGCGGAAGAAGGTCTGCCAGCCGCTCGCGCCAAGCGATAGCGCCGCTTCTTCGTCGTCGTTGCCGAGGGCTTGCATGAGTGGAATCAGTTCGCGCGCGACCAACGGGAAGGTCACAAATAGCGTGGCGATGACTATGCCGGGCAGTGCGAAGATGATCTTGAAATGATAGGCGTCGAGCCAGGGTCCGAGGAATCCGCGTGCGCCAAGCAGCATGACGAAAATGGCGCCTGCAATCACGGGCGACACCGTGAATGGGAGGTCGATGAGCGTCACGAGCAAGTTTTTGCCGCGAAAGTCGAACTTGGCGATACACCATGCGGCCGCTAGTCCGAAGAGGGCGTTGAGGGGCACCACGATGGCGGCCGTCACCAGGGTGAGGCGAATGGCCGACCACGCTTCGGGATCGATGATCGCGGTCCAATAGGCTTGCATGCCTTTTTGAAATGCATATACGAATACCACCGCCAGGGGCGCCACGAGGAAGAGCATTATGAATGCGAGCGCAATGCCCGTGAGCACCCAGCGGACAAGGCGTGGCTCGGTGGCGCGCCGGTTCGAAACGAGGTCAGTCGGTTTCATGGCGTCGACTCCACCATTGCAGAAAATTGATGCTTAACAGCAGGACAAATGACAGGCAAAGCATCGTGGCCGCGATGGCTGCGGCGCCGGCATAGTCGTATTCTTCGAGTTTGGTCATGATCAAGAGCGGGGCGATCTCGGTGCGCATCGGCATGTTGCCCGAAATGAATACGACGGAACCGTATTCGCCCAGCGCACGTGCAAAGGCCATCGCGAATCCGGCGAGTAACGCGGGCAGGATGGCGGGCAGGATTATGCGCATGAACACCTGCCAGCGCCGTGCGCCGAGGCTGGCGGCCACTTCCTCGACCTCGTGGTCGATCTCGCGAATGACGGGCTGGAGCGTGCGCACCACGAAGGGCAACCCGACGAATGTCATGGCAATCATGACGCCGAGCGGCGTGTAGGCCACCTTCATGCCCAGCGGCGCCAGGAGATGCCCGAACCAGCCGTTGGTCGCGTAAAGCGTGGTCAGCGCGATGCCCGCGACGGCCGTGGGCAACGCGAAAGGCAGGTCGACCAGCGCGTCCACAAGCGCGCGACCGGGAAAGCTGTAGCGGACCAATACCCACGCCACAACCAGGCCGAACCCGGCGTTGAGTACCGCCGCGCTCAGCGATGCGCCGAAGCTGAGCTTGAACGCGGCCATGGCCCGCGGCGAGGCAATCACCGCCCAAAAATCGCCCCATCCCATTGACCCGGCACGAATGAACAGCAGCGACAACGGCAGCAGAACCAACACGCCCAAATATGCCAGCGTGCAGCCCATCGTCAATCCGAAGCCGGGCAGAATACTCTTGCGAACGAAACGCCGCCGTACCGATGCCGCGCGCATTAGCCTCCTACTTTCCCAGGAAAATGCGGTCGAAAATGGCCCCGTCGGCAAAATGCTTTTGCTGTGCCTGTTTCCAGTCGCCGAAGACTTCGGCAAGCGTGAAAAGCTGAATCTTGGGGAATTGGGCCTCGACGGGCTTCACGGCCGGGCGGTAATAGTTGCGCGCGCAGATGACTTGGCCTTCATCCGTGTACAGGAACTCGAGATAGGCTTTGGCCAGCGCTTCGGTGCCGTGCTTCTTGGCCACGGCGTCAACCACGGCCACGGGCGGTTCCGCAAGGATGCTGATGGATGGAATTACAATTTCAAACTCGCCTTTGCCCAACTGGTTCGCAGCCAGAATCGCCTCGTTTTCCCATGCAATCAGCACATCACCGAGACCGCGCTCGGCAAAGGTCGTCGTCGAACCGCGCGCACCGGTATCCAACACCGGACAGTTCTTGTACAGCTTCGTCACGAAGTCCTGCGCCGACGCTTCAGTCCCGTTGGGCTGCTTGAGCGCATACCCCCATGCCGCCAGGTAATTCCAGCGCGCGCCGCCGCTCGTCTTCGGATTGGGCGTGATCACCGAAATCCCCGGACGGATGAGATCGTTCCAGTCCTTAATCCCTTTCGGGTTGCCCTTGCGCACGAGGAATACGATGGTCGAGGTATACGGCGAACTGTTGTGCGGCAAACGCTTCTGCCAGTCCGCCGGCAACAGCTTCCCTTTCTCGCACAGCATGTCGATATCGTACGCCAATGCCAGCGTGACCACGTCAGCCTCGAGTCCGTCGATTACCGCCCGCGCCTGCTTTCCAGAACCACCGTGCGACTGACGAACCGTCACCGTCTGCCCCGTCTGCTTCGCCCATTGCGCGGCAAACGCCTTGTTGAAATCCTGATACAGTTCGCGCGTCGGATCATACGACACGTTCAGCAGCGCGATTTCTTGCGCCGCGACCGCTAGGCACGCCCCAAACCATATCGCGCCTGCCCACACGCCGATTCGCATCCAATGCGTCATAGCAACTCCTCCATTCGCCGACTCGCCGGGTTTGTATGCCGAGTCCGCACGGCAATCCATCTCGTTGTTCCACCGCCCATCAGTCTACCTAATCAATGGGACTTATAATGTATACCAGCCGCAAGCGCGTGTCAAGCCATGCGATATGACGCAGCAACTTCGTCATTTGATCGCCAAGGGGGTATCATTCTAAAAAAGATGGAACCCTCGAACATGCCTACTTGCGTCCAAGCGCTCTTGATACCATCCCGGCAATGGGGTCCGTGATAAGGTCTGCATAAAGGGCGTTGCCGGCGGCGGAGAGGTGACGGTCGAGTTCGAGGTAAAGACTCGCGTCCGTACGATGTTGCCGCATATGTTCGGAAACGCAAACGAATGGAATGTCGGCTTTCCGGCAGGCCGCCTCGACGGCTTGGTCGACGGCATGCGTCGCGAGCATTTCCGGTACTACATGAAAACCGATTCGCTGGACGTTTTTGTAGGCGGCCTCGTTGACGTAGAAACCCTCTGGGATCGAGAGCGCCACGACCGGCACACCTTCGCGTTCGGCGGCCTTTCGTATCTGGCGCAGGTAAATGGACATCATGGTTATCGGGAACTGCAGCTTGCCCATATCGGTGGTATTCATGAAATAGTCGGGATCTCCCGTGCTGTGGCTGAGCAGCCACGGATTGAGCGTTCCTCCGAGGAAAGCTTCCTTGACCACCGGTTCCAGGGCGTCATAACGTACGCGCATCGCCGTGCTCATACCGTCGAGAATGCCTTTCGCGCTTTCTGCGAACCATGCCCGCATCTCTTCGGCGTTCCGCTTCGAAGGGGTATACGGGCGCGCGCGGCCCGGCCGCGACCGGAGGTAATGCGCCAGCCGAACCAGATTGGGATGGTGGTCCAGCGCCATGAGAATGGGCGAGAAACACTGCTGCAAATCGTCGCCGTTCAGGATGCCGACCAGTACCATGTCGGGTTTCAGGATCGGCAGCGTTACATCGGCAATGCGCGCGTATTCATAGGGACCCGAGGCGGGCTTGCCCAGATTCAGCACTTCGACATCCAGGCCCTTCCGTCGCAGGTTCGTTTCGAGACGCTTGCACCAGGTGTCTTCCAGATTGACGCCCCAGCCGTACGTGAATGAATCGCCGATGGCAACAATCCGATAGGCAGTGCCTTTTCGGAGCGTAGTTTCCCGGTCGCGGAACCCCAGCGAGTTGACGACCTCGCTGCACTCGTAGTCGTGCATTTTCGAGTGGCCTTCCTGTCCGGGGTCGAACAGCAAACCTATATGGTTTGGTATGAGAATCCGGGCGAGGTACGCCCCGGCGGCCCAGTCGCAGAGATAGAGAAACGAGTCCGCAAGGACCACAGAAATGACGATGAGTGCGAGATTGATGGCGCGAGAGCGTAGTTTGCGCATTTCATTTTCCGTAACCGTTCACGCCAATTTACAGTCGCATGAAGGCGTTGTCAAGAAAACTGGTTATTCGAGAGCCGGTTATCCTGTAACTCGACACCGCCCGTGAAAATACTGGTATTACGAAAAATGATGTGGTAATATTGTAGCCGAGAGAAGAGGACATGGGCATGCACATTCCGGACGGATTCGTCAGTGGCGGCGTGAACGCCGCGGGATTTGCCATCTCGACCGTGGCGGTAGGTTTGGCGTTACGCAAGGCAGACCGATCGATGTCCGACGAACGCTTGCCGCTGTTGGGCGTGACGGCAGCGTTCGTGTTCGCGGCGCAGATGTTGAACTTCCCCGTCGGCGTGGGCACGAGCGGCCATTTTCTTGGCGCAGCGCTGGCGGCGATCCTGCTTGGCCCACTAAATGCCTGTCTCGTGATGGCGCTGGTCTTGTCCGTTCAATGCTTTCTGTTTGCGGACGGCGGCCTGACGGCGCTCGGAACCAATATATTCAATATGGGCATCGTGGGTGTGTTCGGCGCGTACGGCATTTTCCGGCTGTTGTACGCGATACTCCCGCGCACCCGTTCGGGATTCCTCGAAGCAGCAGGCGCGGCCTCGTGGTGTTCGGTGGTTGTGGCGTCGACCGCGTGCTCAGTCGAATTGGCCGTATCGGGGACCATCCCGCTGGCAGTCGTTCTTCCCGCCATGGCGGCCGTACACACCGTGATCGGCCTCGGCGAGATGTTGATTACGACCACCGCGTTATCGGTGATTCTCGCCGCGCGCCCCGACTTGATTCCTCAAAGGATCGGAAACGCATGAAACCGGCCTGGATATTCGTCCTGTGTGCGCTCGGCGCGGCGATTTTACTTGCCGTGGCCGTTTCGCCGTTCGCGTCGTCCGCGCCCGACGGACTCGAACGCGTGGCGGCGGACAAGGGATTCCTGGCCAAAGGCGAAGCAGCCCCCGTCTGGCGCTGGGCGCCGATTCGCGACTACACGATTCCCGGCGTATCCAGCGCGTCGATAGGCGCGGCTGCCGCAGGCGCCCTGGGTACGCTGGCGGTCTTCGGTGTGGGCTTCGTGATCTCGAAGGCTTTACGAGGACGAACACGGACGGGCACGGACGGACACGAATGAGCAAGCGTAGCCGTGTGGTGCTGGACGCGCGCACGAAAGTCATCGTAGCGATCATGGCGTTGAGCGTCATCGTCAGCACACCGCCCGGCCGTTTTGGCGCATTCGCATGCTATCTGATTTTAAGCACACTCGCCGTCGTCGCGTCGCGCGTCTCGTTGAAGACGCTCAAGATGCGCTGGCTCGCGTTGGCCCCTTTCGTACTGATGACGGTCGCATTCGTGCCGTTTCTGAACACAGGCCATGGCATGCACGTCGTGCGTTCCGGATGGCTGATCGCATGGAACGTCGCGATCAAGGCTGCCCTCGGCGTACTATGCATCACGTGGCTCACCGAGACCACCCCGTTCCCCGCGCTCCTGTCCGCACTCGAACAGTTCCGCGTTCCCAAGACCGCCGTGTTGCTGCTCGGATTCACGCATCGCTACCTGTACGTCCTGCGAGAAGAAGCGATGCGAATGCGCCGCGCGCTCGTGTCGCGCGGATATCGCGCGCGCTGGTTGTGGCACGCGACCGTACTCGGACGCGTGATCGGCATGCTCTTCATCCGCACCTACGACCGCGCCGAACGCGTATATCTCGCGATGAAGTCCCGCGGGTTCGACGGCGATTTCCAAGTGTCCCAACGCACGCAGTTCGAGGCCCGCGACTGGGCCTTCGCAACGGTTTGCGCGACGATACTCCTGATGATTCGATTGGGCGCGCCATGATAGCCGTCGAACTCGAGAACCTGCGGTATGCGTATCCCAACGGGACCATTGCGCTCGACGGCATTTCGTTGACCGTCGACGCCGACGAGCACGTCGCACTGATTGGCGCGAACGGCGCCGGCAAGTCCACGCTCCTTCTACACCTCAATGGTTTACTCCATAACGATGGCATTGTACGCATCATGGACATGCCCGTCGAACCGCGAACACTCAAGACCATCCGGCAACAAGTCGGCGTAGTCTTTCAGAATCCCGACGACCAATTGTTCTGCCCGACCGTATACGACGACGTGGCATTCGGTCCCCGCAACATGGGACTCAGCGAAGACGACGTCCGCCAACGCGTCCTCTCGGCGCTCGATACCGTTGGTATGGGAACGTTGCGCGACCGAAGTCCCTACCACCTAAGCCTCGGCCAGAAAAAACGCGTCGCCATCGCGACGGTCCTGGCCGCGTCGCCCACGCTGCTAGTCTTCGACGAACCCACCAGCAACCTCGATCCGCGCGGACAACGCGAACTCGCGGCACTCTTCCTCCAACTCGACCAAACCCTGATCGTCGCCACCCACGACCTCCAGTTCGCCAGGCACGTCTGCTCGCGCGTAATCCTGCTCGATCAAGGCCAAATAGCCGCAGACGGTCCCACGGAGAAAATCCTGAACGACCAACCCCTGCTCGAAGCCCACAACTTGTGATTGCGAATTGCGAATTGACGATCTCCGTAATTAGGAATTAGGAATTAGGAATTAGGAATTATTAATTCCTAATTCCTAATTCCTAATTACCTCGTATCGGCACTCCCGGCCAACGATAAAGGTCGTAGCCAATCGTGATATAGACGGCCGTTCCATCGTCGGTGGGCGCCGCCTGCGCCCAGCCGGTTGCCCGTTCTGGCAATTGATATCGGCGCTGAAGGACACCGTCGGCCATCGACCACAGCGATGCGGTGCCAAAGTTGCTCGGATTGTAGCAAAAGGCAAAGCGGCCCGTTGTGCTGAGCACAATCCGGTTGTCCATATAGCCGACCCTGTTCCGCTTTTCGGGAAGTCCGGTGTGCATGGTATGCAGCAGTTCGCCCGAACCGGCGTCCCACACGCGGATGATCTGGCCCACGGCATGCGTGATGACACGAGCACCGCCGTCCGTGAAGGCAACATCGACAAAGCCGCCCGATTTGAACTTGTCCGTGATCGTACCTACCCAGTCCTGGGCGCTTGAAGCCAGGCGGTTCCAAAACCCGTCCCCTTGGCCATAAGGGTTGGCAAAGTGTTCGGTCTCCTCGAAGGTGTGCAGCAGGACGCCCGTGTCGGCGTCGAACAACCGTGCGCGGCCATTGCCTCCGCACAGCACGCGCGACCCGTCGGGCGACAAGCAGGGGGGTGCGCCGCCACCTCCATTTCCGCCGGTATCCATGGGCCACTGGCGATAGCCCTCTGTCAAGTCCATAACTTCAATGGACTCGGTAGTGTTCACCACCACGCGTTTGCCGTCGTCCGAAAAGGCCGCCTTCATGTGGACATAATTGTTGTTCTCGCGGGGCGGCGCCGAAAACCGCCCGACGATTCCGTGCGTTTCCACATCGTACAGGCAGGCAGTGATTTCATCGGACTGCACGGCGAGATATTTCGCGTCGGGCGACACGGCCATAGGCCTGCCCCGTCCCGTGTACACCGGCGTTTCCTTGTCCTGGGCATACACGCCGAAGGCCATGTTCTGCGGTCGACTCCACTCGGCCTTGTCGACCGCGTAGAAATGAACATAGTGGGTCATGACCTTGTTGACATTGGGGCCACCCCACCCAGCCTCCCTGACATGGACGTTCCACTCGCCGATCTTCTGCATACCCTCCAGGGCATATGCGGTGTGCTTCCACAACGAGTCTTCAACCGCGCGGTGGGTCAGTACATAACATGGATCGGAAACGCAGAGCCAGTAATAGCTTGCGGCAATACGACTTCCGTCCAGCACCCTTCGGGGTGCGCCGTCCGGAGCCAAGGGCCACACGTACCAGTTGTTCGCCTCGTCTTGCGAGAAGACCCATGCGTTCGCCGATGCGTCTTCGAACAGCTTGTACATGCTGAACCGATGGCCTTCCCGCGAAAGGGAAAACTGTACCATACCCGTCTCCGCGTCGACCACACGCGCCTGCTTTCTATCCGCCGTCAGGGAAAGCAATCGCCGTGCATCCTCCAGCCAGAAGAATTGCGTGGTCCGCCCCGGAATCCCCTTGAACTCTCGCAGCACTTTGCCCGTTCGCGCGTCCCGGATCTCGAGCGCCGTGCCGGTTTCCCCGTCCTCGGCAGCCTCGGCAAACTGCCCCAGCGCGGAAAGCATGGGGAGCCTTTCCTCCCAAGAAGATACCGTCTCGCAGCCCGTAGTCACCACGCCGCTGTCGGTATCCATGAGCAGCAATCTCTCGACGGTGTCGTCATCCAGTCCTTTCCGTTGTGCGAAAAACAGCGTCTTGTTGCTGGGAAGCCACGCGGTCAACCAGGCATTGGTCGGCCTTGGCAGGACATGCTGCGAGCGGTCGGCCACCGCGTAAAGGATGCAGCCCTGCTTGCAGACGACCGCGACCTGCGATTCGTCTGGAGACAGTATTGCCGTTTCCATCGGTCCACACCGGTCATCCCGCCGCGCCCAGGTTTCCCGACCGGTTGCCGCGTCCAGAAGAAACACCTCCTGCTCCGACCAGACCAGAACCTGCCGCTGTCCAAAGATCGCGCCGAGTCCGCCGCTGGGGGGGTCAAGATAACGATGCCAGATCTGCTTTCCTGACGTAATGTCGAATGCGCGTACCCCGGCGAGATTGTTCATCAACACCAGATTCTCGTTATCGAGAAAGGCGAGCCGGTAAGGAGGTCCCAGAAACACGCACTTGTCCGGCTTTGTCACCAGACTACCCAGCGCAGGTGCGGCGACGTCGATCAACTCCTTCAACACGGGTTCTATGGACATTGGCTCGTTAGAGCCCTGCGGAATAGCCTCAGGCGAGGGCGTGGGTAACGGAAAGTCCTGCGGGCTGGCTTTGGCTTCCGTGGCCGATGACGGCGTTGGAACCGCAGCAAGGTCCGCGGGCGTGAATGGCCGCGAGACGACGCTATAGGCCAACACGCATACGACGAGAAACCCAAATGCTACAAGAACAAGCCCATCTCGCTTCATGATGCCCTGTTCCTCTCAATTAGGAGCTAGGAGTTAGGAGTTAGGAGTTAGGAGCTTGGAGTTTGAGTGTGTGACATTCTAACTCCTAACTCCTAACTCCTAACTCCTAATTTCCTCGTATCGGCGCTCCCGGCCAGCGGCACAGGTTGCCGTTACTGTTGATATAGACGGCCGTCCCGTCATCGGTGGGCGTCGCTTGCAGCCAGGAGTTTTCCTTTTCCGGCAGTTTATATCGACGCTGAAGGGTGCCGTCGGCCAACGACCACAGCGATGCGGTACCGAAGTTGTTTTGGTTGTGGCAAAAGGCAAAGCGTCCCGTCGGGCTGAGTTCAACCTCGTTGCTCATCCAACCTCCCTTGTTCCGTTTTTCAGGAAGTCCGGTGTGGATGGTATGCAGCAGTTTGCCCGAACCGGCGTCCCACACGCGGATGATCTGGCCTGCGGCATGGGTGATGACACGTGCTCCGCCTTCCGCGAAGGCGACTTGGACAAAGCCGCCCCGTTTGAACCTGTCCGTGACCGTACCAACCCAGTCCTCGGCAGTTCTGGTCAGGGCGTTCCAGAATCCATCCCCATAACGACCAGGCTGGGTAAAGCGCTCAGTCTCCTCGAAGGTGCGCAACAGGGCGCCCGTGTAGGCGTCGAACAGCCATGCATGGCCATCGCCTCCGCACAGCACGCGCGTCCCGTCGGGGGACACGCAGGGGCAGCCCCAAACCCGATTGTTTCCCCCGGTGTCCATGGGCCGCTGGAAATAGCCCGCAGCCAAGTCCATGACATCGAGGGACTGGGTGGTGTTCACCGCCACGCGTTTCCCGTCGTTCGAAAAGGCCGCAGTCATGTTGAGATAGTTGTTATCGGTGGCCGGCACGGAAAACTGGCCGACGATCGCGTCTGTTTCCATGTCATACAGGCACAAAGTGCCGTCGTCGGTCTGCACGGCCAGATATTTTGCGTCAGGCGACACGGCCATGGGCCTGCCCCGTCCCGTGTACACAGGCGTTTCCTTGTCCTGGACATACACGCTGAAGGCCATGTTCCGCGGCCGGTACCGATCCTCCTCTTGCTTGTCGACCGGGTAGGAACGGACATAGTGGGTCATGGCCAGGTTGACCATGGGGCCAAACCAGCCTTGATACTTGTCGCGGATACGCCACTCGGCGACCTTCCGCATGCCCTCCAAGGTGTATGCGGTGTAGGTCCACAACTCGTCTTCAACCACGCCGGTGCTCATTACATAGCATTGATCGGAAACGTAGAATTGGAAACTGCCTGGGGCAATGCGAGCGCCGTCCAGCACCTTTCGGGGTGCTCCGTCCGGAATCAGGGGCCACACGTACCAGTTGTTCGCATCATCTTGCGAGAAGATCCACGCGTTACCCGATGCGTCTTCAAACGGCCTTGGCATGCTGAAACGATGGCCTTCCCGCGAAAGGGAAAACTGCACCATGCCCGTTTCCGCATCGACCACACGCGCCTGCTTTTTGTCCGTAGTTGGGGAACACAATCGCCTGGCATCCTGTAGCCAGAAGAAGTACTTGGTCCGTCCCGGAATGCCCTTGAACTCTCGCAGCACATTTCCGGTTCGTGCGTCCAGGATCTTCAACGCCGTGTCGGTTTCCCCGTCTTCGGCCGCCTGGGCAAACTGCCCCTGCGCGGAGAGGATGGGGGGGCCTTTTTTCCAAGAAGACGCCGCTTCCAAGCCCGAAGTCACCGTGCCGCTGTCGGTATCCATGAGCAGCAACTTCTGAACGGTGTAGTCATCCTTTCCTTTCTGTTGCGTTAAAGCTAAAAGCAGAGTCTTTTTGCCGGGAAGCCAGCCGTACAACCAGGTATTGGCCGGCTTGGGCAGGACGCGTTGCGTGCGGTCGGCCACCGTGTAAAGGATGTTGCCCTGCTCGCAGGCGAACACAACCTGTGATTCGTCCGGAGACAGTCTTGCCGACTCGACCGCGCCACACTGGTTGTCACGCCGCCACCAAGTCTCCAGGCCGGTGGTCGCGTCCAGAAGAGACACCCCTTGGTCCGACCATACCAGAACCTGCCGCCGTTCAAAGGTCGCGCCGTGCCTGCCGGTGGGGGATTCAAGATCACGACGCCAGATCTCTTCTCCGGACACAATGTCGAACGCGTACACCCCGCCGGAGTTGACCATCAACACCAGATTCTCTTTATCGAGGAAGGCGAGCCGGTAGGGAATACCCAGAAAAAAGGCACAGCTCTCTGGTTCCGTCACCAAGTCACCCGGCGCAGGCGCGGCTGGCCCCCCGATCAACTTCTTCAACAACGGTGCGATGGACAGTGGTTCGTTGGATTGCTGCGCGGCAACCGCAGATGGGCCAGCGGGCAACGGTGAGACCGGGCGGCTGGTTTTGCCTTCCGTGGCCGATGGCTGCGTTGGACCGGGGAGCGCCGTGTTCGTGGGTGTGAATGTCCGCGAGAAGACGCTATAGGCCACCACGCATACGATGAGCATGACAAATGCCGCAAGAACGATCCAGCTTTGCTTCATGACGCCCTGTTCCTCATCGCGCGTATTCTCATTGTATGCTTGTCCAGTCTGAAAACCCACCATAGTCCGCAATAGGCCGAAGAACGGACTCATTGCAGGCCGAATATGACACCTATGTATAGAATGCGGATTCCGACGCAAAGCGATCACTTTTCCCCATTGCCAAGATGCACTCCGCAACGCACCTGTCCTTGAACCTAAAAAAGGCAGTCCGTGCAGGCACTGGTCCGCGTTTTACGTACCGGGAACATCTGCCCGATCCACAGCCTGAAATCCGTGCCGCCGTTCGCAAGCGATTCATTCACTGTCTCTTGGATTTTCTGATTCCTAGCACTATTAGTAGACACGTGAGGTTAGCTGTGCCGAACGGACCAATTACTGGTAAAGTGCCTATCACGGACAATTCCGCATCGTTCGACACCTGGACGTCGACGTTGGCATCGCTCACCATCACACTCCAGCGCCCCGCGTCGCCGGGAGTCGCAAACGTTAAGGGATACGTGGCCGCATCGGATGCTCGAGGCGTCATGACGCCGTCTTTGCGCCATTCGTATGACAGGGGCGGATATCCGCCGGATGTCTGGACGCTAAATGGGTGAGGCATACCCGCCACGACCGTCCCGCCAACGGGTTGCTTCATGATGACCAGAAAGTCTTTGCGTGTCTCGAAAGACCAGAGGACGCCTTGCGCAGTTCCGGTGGCCGACACCTCGTCCACGCGCCAATAGTACGTCGTATTGGTGGCCAGAGTAGCGGGATCAATCCATGGGTACGCGTGTCCCGATGCCAGGAGATTCAATGACCCGGGTGCGACACCCAAATAGATATCGTGCGAAGTCGCATCCGCCCCGGCCTGCCACCGCAAACGTACCGGCTGGTCGACACGAGTGAGCGCGTCGGCGGGATCAGGCTCGGTAGCTTCGCGGAACGCCGTCGTGAACGAGTAGCCCGCGCCGGTCTCGACCGACTTTCCGTAGACTTCGTCCACCCGCCAGTAGTATGTTTTCCCGTACGCCAATGCGCCCGGATCGTATTTCAGTGTGGTTTGTTGACTCGATACTTGCTCCAATGCTCCGGGAGATTCGCCGAGATAGACGTTGTGCGCGACGGCGCCTTCGCCTGCAAACCATCGAAGGAACGTGTGCGTGCTCGCCTGCGTCTCGCCGTCCACCGGACTTGGATGCGTTACGACTAGGTATTGGGTGCCTGTTGTAAAAATCCACACCTTGCCCGTGATCTTGCCGGACGGCATATTCTCATCGATACGCCAGATGTAGCTGGTATTATTGTCCAGCGTTCCGGGATTGAACGAGGCGGCTGTCTGTCCTTGTGCGACCATTTGAAGTCCGCCGAGGGAAGCTCCAAAATAGATGTCGTGCGACGATGCGCCTTCGGGAACGAACCACTGCAACACGGAATGCACATCGGCGTACCGTTCGCCATCGGGCGGGATTGGCGCGATGGCGGCGGGTGGCTGGGTCGTAAAGGACCATACCGGTCCTTGCGTAATCACGCCGCCTCGGACTTCGTCCACGCGCCAATGGTATGTGGCGTCGAATTGAAGCTGGCCGGGATCGAAGAAAACGGGCACTTGCCCGGATGCGACCTTCGCGAGACTGCCGGGGGATGTCCCCAAGTACACATCGTGCAACGGTGTGTTGGCGCCCGCCCGCCATGAGAGCTTTGTCAGAACGCTCGTATCGGTTTGGCCATCCGCCGGCGTCGGTTCGGATGCGGCCAGACTTTCCGTGACGAATAGCCAGAAGTCGCCCGTTTCGACATGGCCGGAGAAATTCTCGTCGATACGCCAGTAATAGGTTGTATCGTATGCCAACGATTCAGGCGAGTACGTCGTGGCGCTCTGTTTTTCCGACACGCACTCGAACGTTCCACCGGCACTGCAAAAGTAGACGTTGTGAGACAGCGCCGCCGCGCCCGAACGCCACTTCAGGACCGCGTTCAACGGTACGTGCCTGATACCGTTGATAGGTTCGGGGTCGGTGGCGAAAGGCCAAGCGGACGTTTCGAGCCAGGGCCGATAGTACGCGTTCAGACAATCGCGACCGAGATGCATGAAGCCCTTTACGCTGAAGTGGAGATAATCTTTGCCGCCGTGGACCTCATCGTCGCCCATGGCTTCGGGCGGACTTGGCAATGTCGGGTCGCCGCCGGGCAACGGCGCCTGGCCGATCTCGAGTTGCGGCCGATAGCCGAAGTAGTGCTGCATCCGCCCAATATTTTGCACGTAGGTACAACGGGGCGTCGCGTCCGCGATCGCCTGCTTCTTCTGGCCGAGGCCAACCAGCATTCCGTTGAGGCGCATGGGCGTAGGACTGCCCCAATAGCGCCAGTTGGTCTCGTTGAACAGGCTGTACTCGGGGCGGCCGGGCGTGACCGTCTCGACACAATTGAAGTAGTCGTGGTCGCAGAATACGACGCGAAGATTGCGCCGCAGCCCGATAATGTGATCCACCACCGTTTGGAGATCCGTCTGAATCGAGGCCAGGAGGTCCGCTTCCTGTTGCGACGTATACGAAGTGTTCCAACTTTCCCAAAGGATGTCGTTGCAGCCCAGCCAGATCTCGACGATCTCGATCGTCGGGAATGCCGCGAGCATCAGGTCGATCCGGTCCAGCAGCCCTTGATCGGAACCGGGTAAAACATAGTTCGATGCAAAATACGAAGCCTTCATGCCGCCGATGGCGGTTGACGCTCCCTCGACGCTCACCGCGCCCAAGCCGGATTCGTCCAGCACGCGCTGCAAACCCCGTTTGTAGTACGATTGCGCGGCTAGACTGTCGCCGACGATAAGAACACGCCGCGTGTCGGCTGCAATGTCCTGCACATACAAGCACACCGCCAGCACCGCCGCGACCATGAGTGATACAACGGCTCGTCGGCCAAACGTGTTTCTCAATACATTCCTTTGGACATCCGGCGTCATTCCCGCTCTTCTCGCGCTTCCGCCAGCCGAACCACGTTGTCTACGCGCTTGCCCAATGCCGACTCCTTGCGCGTTACCATTCCGTTGCCTGCCTATGAACTAAAAAAAGGCTTTAGGCTTTAGGCTGTAGGCTGTAGGCAGTGCCTACAGCCTAAAGCCTAAAGCCTA
>CAIYET010001101.1 GCA_903925285.1 Candidatus Hydrogenedentota bacterium
GAGTCCACAAAAGAGTCCACAAATTCAACGTGCCGGATTCATAGTAAATTCTTCGTGTCGAAGGTGGTTGCTGAGGAATCGTCACATATGCCACAGCATAATATGCATTTAAGTATCAATTATTTTTTGAAATATATACATTTTGACAGCGTGTACCGCAAGAGTAAGTACCAGTCTTGAGTAAGAAAGGGATCTGTACATAGATGTATGACAAGGTGACCAACGGACATTCCGGCTAGACAACATGCAAAGATGGTCGACGAAGACCTGCGCCTACTGCATTTCCAAAGGTGACGAAAGGAAAGATTTCTGTGATGAGATTTATCGAGAAAATCCAATTATCCGGCGGGAGGTGATGCCAGTTCAGTTCTCAGAAACCCGGCACTCTCAATTTATAGAGTTACGGGTTTTTTTTTCAGCTGGCGGATTAAAATTGACGCTTAGAAATTGAGAATCGACTGTGCGGAAGCCAAACGAAGCAGGAGAGATGGGTGAAAAAACAACCCGTGGATGTTTGCCCAGAGGACCTGAGGTTATACTCGAATAATGAGAGAAGGGTGTTGTTGTCGCGGACATGGGCACTGCATAAGGCCTATCCCAACCGCTGGTATACTGTGTTGTGACAGCAACTGAGGTCAAATGTTTTGCTCAAGCATTGGTTTGAAGCGCGTCAATGGATACGTGTTACATGAAGAGCCGTGACGGACCCATACACACGGTTCTGTGGGCAGACGGGGAGGCTCCACTGGATTCCGCTGTGACCCGATCATGAACTATCGGTGGTCTGCATGAACTGCGGGGTGTGCAGAGTCTTTACCTTGGAGAAGCCTTCGCTTCCCCAAGGCGCAATCGTCAATTTTTACATTTCAGCCTGCATGATAGACATTGCCGATTGAATTGTTACAGCGGGTTACCAGGAACGGCCGATACCGATGTTGGCCATCTGGTTGAACTGACCACTGCCAGGCACCGCACTAATTCCGGCTTTGATGACCCAATCCTCTTTTACCCGGCCGCTCATGCCAATCGCTAGTGAAGTCTGGCCGCCATAATTACCAACGCCTGCGCCCATAGCGAATTTTTTGCCGGTATCGACCTGCGGTACAGCCGACAAGCCCGCTGCCATCGCCATGCCGGCATTGAGTTGACGAAAGTTGACTGCGTCGAAATCAGAGGTGCCGTCCATAACCCCGTGCACTTGCACCGGAGCCCCGGTCTGCGAATTAGAGAAGGTGGCGCCGTTGTCGTTCATGGTCAGACTGGAGGAATGGGTGCCGCCGGACAAGGTGGCCTGCGTTTCGGTGACCACCAGACCATGGGTGTTGCCCTCGCCGTTGGTCAAGGTCAATGCTGCGGTCGATTCTTGGGCCGTGCCCGTCACGTTGGTCAGCTTGCCTTTGGCATCGACCACCGTCTGCGTACCAGTGGAGCCTTTCAGCACGATGGCAGTACCAGAGGTGACCGCTTGCGTCGCGTCTGGAAGAATACTGGTGGCTGAGGACGCGCCAATCACCGACGTATTGGCCGAATTGCTGGACACGTAGTCCAAGGTACCATTGATGTAGAGGTTGCCATCGATATAGGTGTTGCCGTTGATCTTGTTGGTATAGGCCTTGTTGTCCACGATGCCGCCAATGGTGCCCGTACCTGTTGACTGGCTGGTGCTATAGGCCGTGTACCCACCACCTGCACCAATGTTCATCACGCCAGTGGATCCGTTGGTGGCCATGGCGCCGCTGTTGGATGCCCGAATGGTGGCCGTCGTTGCATCGGTTTTAATCATGCCACCTGTTGTTCCGTTCAGGGCGGCATTGGTACCGAAGGAGGAAGAGGTGTCGTTCAAAACGCTGTAGCCTTTACCGCCGTACTCTTGCACTGTGCTGTTCGCATTGGTGTTGCCGATTACGTTGGTGCTGGCATAGGCTGCGTTAGTGCCGATGTTGGTGTATGTCGCGTAAGTGCCGCTGACCCCGATATTGTTCGTTGCACTGTTAAGGTTGGTTGTATTGTCCGCATTACCGATGGTGACCGTTCCTGTGCCGTTGGTGTTGATGTTGGTGGCGTAATTATTGTTCGCGCCGGTGTTGATGCTGGTCGTACCGGCTATGGTGTTGGTCAAACCGGTCATGGTATTGGCGGAGGTGTTGGCGTTGCCGATGGTATTGATGGAGTTGACTGTAGCAACGCCGATGGTGTTGGTCTTGCCCTCGATGGTATTGGTGCCGGTTGTAGCATTGGCGAGCAGAGAGTTACCGCCGCTAGTGCCAGTGGCCGAGAGGGTGTTGAACTGGCCAGCGGCGTTGGCGCCGATGGTGTTGCTGCCCGTTGTTGCTGTCATCGTATTGTTGACCTGGGCGGTGATCGCGTTGCTGCCGGTCGTTGCGCTGAGGCTATTGTCGGCGCCAACGATAACCACACCTGCATTGGTCAGCGTTGCGCTGCTGCTCCCCCCGGTGACCGAGGCGGTGGTGGTCCCGGTCAGCGAGCTGGTCACGCCGGTGATGGTATTGGTGGCGCCACTGATAGTGTTGGTGCCGGTTGTAGCATTGGCGAGCATGGAGTTAGCGCCGTTAGTGCCCATGGCCGAGATGGTGTTGGTGGCACCGTTGATGGTGTTGGTGGAAGTTACATTACCGATGGTATTGACCGAGTTGGTCGTCGTTACACCGATGGAGTTGTTTTTGGCCTCAATGCTGTTGGTGCCGCTGGTGGTGTTGGCGGTCAGGTAGTTGGCGCCGTTGAGACCTGTTGCCGAGATGGTGTTGGACTGGTAGTTGGCATTGGCACTCATGCTGTTGCTGCCGGCAACGGCGGTGATGGTGTTGTTGCCGGTGGTGGCGCTGACAATGTTGCCCGTGCCGCCGGTGATGGTGTTGGTGTTGATGGCGGTGATGGTATTGCTGGCACCGCTCACTGCGGTTCCAAGATCAGTGGCGCTGAAACTGCCGCCTCCCGTTATACCCAGCGTGGCCGCGTTATTGGCCATATTCAGGATGCTATTGCCGCCCTGAATGGTGGTGGTGGTTAAACTGCTGCTGTTACCGATATTCGTATCGGAAGTCCCGTTTCCGGTGCCGATGTTATTGACCACCGTACCGGCACCTGCTGTGCCAAAGTAGTTGGTGACCGTACTGCCGCTGACACCGGCGATGCCGATACTGTTGGTAACGTTACTGCCGGATGCGGTTCCGCCGCTGCCGATCGTGTTAGTTACCGTGCCGGTACCGCTGCCGCCAAGGCCAAGGGTATTGGTTACGTTGCCGGTGCTGCTGCTGCCAGTGCCGATAGTGTTATTCACTGTAGTTGTCGTGGCGCCGCCATCACCGATCGAGTTGGTGACCGAGCCCGTGGCACCAGTCCCGCCCTGGCCGAAGGTGTTGTTGACCGTGCCGCCAAGGGTGCCGCCACCGCCGATGATGTTGTTGATGGTACCGGTGCCGGTAGAGGTGCCGATGCTATTGGTTGCAACCTGGCTTCCCGTGACCGGTGGCGAGATGATCTGCACACCGTAGTCATTGATGCGGATACCTGCCGTGCCGGAGTTGGACATGATGGCAACGTCAGCCCAATTGCCCACACCAGTTACTGTGTTATAAGTGGCGCCTGTTGAAGTATCTCTAACGATTTTTGTTGTCGCGCTGTAGGTCAGGTTGCCGCTAACTTTATCGGTTGAGCCGTCGCCCACGAAAGTCGTGACGTCAGCTTGTGTCAAAGCAGCGCCACCGCCGCTGCCAGTGATGTTCACCGCTCCCACCAAGCTACCAGCGGAGGTGGAAACAGTCCCGGTTGTGGCACCGGTGATGAGCACACCGCTGCCCGTGGAAGGAGCTTTGACCACGACCTGGTTGGTGCCAGCCTGAATCGTATTGGTGGCGCCGGTGATGGTGTTGGTCGAAGTACCGGCACTGCCAATGGTGTTGATCGAGCTAGCGCCGCTGCCAAAGGTGTTGGTAGTGCTTGCGTTGGTTGCAAGCGTCGTGTTCCCGGTGGAGCTCATCGTACCTGTTACGCCGGTATTGCCAACGATAGCCACTCCTGTATTGGTCAGCGTTGCGCTGCTGGTCCCCCCGGTAACCGATGCGGTGGTGGTCCCGGTCAGCGAACTGGTCAAGCCGGTGATGGTGTTCGAACCGGCGGCGGCGCTGATGACATTGTTGCCGCTGGTGGCGGTGATACTGTTGGAGGTGTTGTTAACGCCTGCATTACCGGTGATGGTATTGGCGCCGATATCGGCGTTGATTACGTTGTTACCGGTGTTGGTGTCAATGGTGTTGCCGGTCTGCCCCTGGATCGTGTTGGTACCAAGGGTAGACGTCATGACATTGGCGCCGGTTGAGGCGGTTATTGCATTACTGCTGCCCTGCAGGGTGTTGACACTCCCTGCTGCGCCACCCTGACCAAGGGTACCCAGGGTCAGGGCGCTGGTTGTGCTGACGTCATTGGTGGTAGCAGAAATCAGGGTCTGGGCGGTGCCGCCACCAGATCCGGCAACCGTCAAGGTCGTCCCGCCGGCGTCGCCATCAGCAAGGGTCAAGGTTGAGGTGTGGGTGCCGCCGGTCAGGGTGGTTTTGTCTGTGCTGCTGTTGACCGTGAGGCCCTTACCATCGGACAAAGCAGTCAGGCCGATGGTTGTGGTGGTCAACGCACCGCCAGTGGTGCCGGTGGTGGCAATGCTGTTGGTGCCGCTGCCGGTAATGGCCGCGCCGCCGCTGGCAGTCAGGGCACCTCCAATGGTGGTGGCGCCGGTTGTGTCAGACACTGTGAAATTGTCTGCTGTAATGCCGCCATTGGCAGTCAGGGCGCCAGTCACACCCAGGGTTGAACCGATGATGGCTGTTCCGCTGGTGGAAAGGGTGGTGGTGCCGACACCGCCATTGGCGGTTAGGCCGCCTCCAATGGTGGTGGCGCCGGTTCCATCAGCCACAGTGAAATTGTCTGCTGTAATGCCGCCAGTTAATGCCGCTGCGCCGCCTACAGATAATCCGGTCAAAGTACCAAGAGACGTCAAACTTGAAGCCGTTACGCCAGATGCAAGCGTAGCGCCAGTCAAGCCTGTAGCAGCGACATTGGTTGCCGTTGCGGCATTACCTGTTGTGTTCTGATTCCAAGTTGTGACGGTTCCCGTCAGGCCAGAGTAAGCGACTGAGCCTGCCGAGTTTGCATAATTCGCATTTGAAATAGTTCCTGTTATTGGGGCGTCAGCCACAATACTACCATTATAAATTCTCAACTGAGAGACTCCATCGACCGTAAAAAAAGTTCCTTCACCTACTTCATGACCTGTGTTATTTGATTCTATTACAGTGTTGCCATTCGCCCATAAAGTTGTAGTACCGTAAGCGGAACCAAATCCAATATCCGCAACCGCCTCTCCTGCGGTCACACCGCCAAGCGCCAACAAACCCAGACCAACAATACTACTTCTTGCCCAAAAGCTATCTCTTGTCCGCCCGGTTATCATGTCTTTCAGTGCTCCTTTCATAGCACCACCATCTTTCTTAATGGAAACACACCCGATACCTACTAGGCACCACCCGGCAAACCCTGCCAGCAGTCTCAGCCTGCTGCGGATCCTGATCATTTGTGTTTTACTGGTTACGCCGTTCATTGGATGACCTCCTTTTTAATGGAAACACAGCCCGCTCCGGCAGGCATCAGGAAAATTCTTGTTGAGACACCACCGTCCAGAACAGTCATGTTTTTGGAAAACACGTTGATTTTTTTGAGCGTGCCATAGGTCTTCTCCGCCAAATCCTTGCATGACTGCGGCCAGTAGGCAACGGCCTCATACATCCCGCCGCACCCGTTGGCCTGGTTGGGGGCAAAGCTGGTGCTGGTGTAGGCGGAGGTGGTCTCTTTGGACGGAATTTCCATGGAGAAGGAAATCAGATGCTGGTCCGGGTTGTTGGGCGGCATGAACATCAAGGCGCTGATGGCGTTTTGCTGCGTCCCGGCGGCGAGGAAGTTGCTCACCTGATTGATCCGGCTGGTGCAGGAAAGCACCCCGGCCTTGACCGCGGCCTGGGTAATGCCGTTGACCTGCGGATTGACAGCCTGGACGGCAGCAGGCGGTGGTGGGGTTTCGGTATTCGTAGTTTTTTCTTTGGCCAACGCCGAAACAGCCGCCAGGGCCGACATCGTCACGACAACGAGCACACTGCAAAGAGCTTTTTGTATCATACTGACCCCTTGAATTTTTTTAGGAGACCAACCGTTTTGCCAACACCTTTTTTGCGCTGTCTTTTCCATACGTTCCCTTATTTTTTTTTAATATTTTTTTGTTGTTAACAACGAGCACTGTGCGGGACCACGGCAACAGCCGCATGCTCCCTCAGGGCTTATCTGCAGTGCCGACGCCCGGAGCAGGCTAGGATCGAGCCGGACGGCCAGGCGAAGCTCGCCCTGGGACAGGTTGTATCCTTGCTGACGGCAGCGTTATCATTTCAGTCCGGCCCGGCGCAGGCCAGGGTTAATGTGGTTCTTAAGATCGTTAAACTTGATCAGGTCCGTCGTCGCCACAAGCTGCAGCTCTTCCGGGGTCAGCGGATATCCTTCCTGCCGACAGAGGGTTCCAAGGCCATCCCGCGCCTGTTCCCTGAACCGCTCGTCGGTCAGCAGACGCCCCAACAGCCGTTCCACTGCTTCCTGTGACATACAATCCTCCCGGCTTATGCTCTGTGTTGTCCAAATCCGGACAAATGTTTGCTCTACAAAGTAAGATTATCCTCAGTATGGCAATTGCCATGCCAAAAGATTGAAATGAATTATTTCATATAGTTATAGGAATAGGCTAAAAAGGATGCGTCCCGATCGGGACAGATTGTCCGAGATGGGACAATTTCTCGTGGAAAATCAGTAACCCCAATCGGCAAACTCATCGCGGGCATGGCCCGCTCCTTGTCATGCCATTAGGATAGAGGAGCGCTGGCGTCCCGCCCGCATTATATAACGACGAAGCAGGCGGGACGTCCGCGCTCCTTCAGGTTGGTAGGAGAGGCCATGCCCGCGAAATGGTGTCAGGGTAATATTTCTCGTTCCTACGCTCCACGTGGGAATGGAGGAAGGACTCTCTGCGTCCAGCGAGGATGGAAAGCGGCTACTGGTTGCATACACATGCGGGTTTACCATGACGCGGAGCGGCGGAGGCATGTTCCCACGCAGAGCATGGGAACAAGAAAGATCGGGGCAGAGTGGGCGGGTTTGTCTATTAATAGAACAGCTTGCGGGAGGCCTTCAGCAGGCGGGCGGCAGAGGATTTGTTCTGGTTGCTCTGCTCCATGGCCCAGTCGAGCAGGGCCTGGCGCACGGCATCATAGGAAAATTCTTCCGTGGTAAAGCGGAGCGAGAGGTTGATGCTGTCGCCGCTGTTTTCAGTACGGCAGCCTTGCTCATTGCCCTTGAGCTGGCGAAGATGCTCCGGCCTGATCAGTGCGCCTTCTGCCACAATGGCGGCGTACTCAAGGCAGTTGCGCAGTTCCCGGATGTTGCCGGGCCATGGGTAGACAAGCATTTGATCAAGGGCCGCCTGCGAAAGACCAGGCAATCGCTTGCCGTGGTGTTCCCGAAAGACAGCCATAAACTGTTCTGCCAGTTGCGGGATGTCCTGGGTGCGTTCCCGCAACGGCGGGATGGTGAGGGGAAACGTGTTGAGCCGATGCAGCAGGTCGAGGCGGAAGGTGCCTTCCCGACAGCACTGTTCAAGATCGCGGTGCGTGGCAATGATGATCCGAAAATCGGCCTTCAAGACGGTATCGCCGCCGATTTTTTCATAGACGCGGTTTTCGAGCAGGCGCAGCAGTTTGGCCTGCAGCACTAACGGCATGTCGCCGATTTCATCAAGAAACAGCGTGCCGTTGCGGGCGCGGGCGCACTTGCCCTCCCGCTCGATGTTGGCACCAGTAAACGCGCCTTTCACGTGCCCGAACAGCTCGCTTTCCAGCAGAGTTTCCGGAATGGCCGCACAGTTGAGCGGAACAAAGGTGGGGAGATTAAGCCCGGATGCCAGGTGGATAGCCCGGGCCAGCACCTCCTTGCCAACCCCGCTCTCGCCAAAGATGGCCACCGTGGTGCGGGGATGGGCGGCCACTTTCCGTGCTGATGCCAACACCTCCTCCATGGCCGGAGAGACACTGCGGATGTTTTGAAAGCTGAACCGCTGCTGTTGCACCTCGCGCATTCGGTCAACATCTGCCTGCAGCTTGGCATGTTCCAGGGTCCGTTCAACGATCAGCAAGAGCTCTTCCCGGTGCAGCGGCTTGAGCAGATAGTCTTTTGCTCCCTCTTTCATGGCAGCCACGGCATTTTCGATGGTGCCGTGTCCCGTCACCAGAATGAAGGGGATCTCCGGCCATTGCCCATGGACCTGACGCATGAGATCAATGCCGCTTGATTCCGGCATGATTAAATCCGAGAGAATCAAGTCGATCGGTCTTCGCGCCAGCTCCTCAAGGGCGGCTTGGGCGTTTTCCGCCCCGACCACGGTATAACCGGCCGAGACGAGAAAATCGGTCACCAGATAATGAAAACTCGGTTGATCATCGACAACCAGTATGCGGTATCCTTCATCCATTATTTTTTCTCTCTGCCACAGCACATATCTGCTGGCACGCGGCAACCAACTGCTCGGTTACCACCTGTAATTGGGTTATTTCGACGACAGGACTTTGTTTCAGGAGCCAGGTGGCCAATTTCTTTGGGGTGGTCTCGCGCAGATGACCGCACAGGCCTTTGAGCGTGTGCGCACTTTCCGCCACTGCCTTTCGATCTTCTGCTGTAAGCGCTTGCACCAGTTTTTGGCACGCTCGGTCAATATCACGTAGCAGAACATCGAGAAAGCCCCGGCACCGGTCGGCGCTGTATTCCAGATCACGCAGGGTTTGTCCGTTGAGCAGCTCGGTGTCGGTGTCGTCCTCGGTGGTTGCCACCTGGGTATGGGGTGACAGCGTACCGGTGAGGCGGGCAATAAAGGCGGCAAGGCGTTCGATCGGCGCCGGCTTGGAAAGAAAGGCATCTATCCCTGCCTCCAAACCGTTGGCGTGCGTTGTCTGATCGATGTCGGCAGAGAGCGCGACAATCGGGACCCGTTGCTGGTTGGTCTCTTGTTCTAGCCGCCGAATCCGGCGCGTGGTTTCGATACCGTCCAGGCCTGGGAGACGAAGGTCCATCACAATCACATCGGCCTGCTGCGTGGAATAGCATTGCAGCGCCTTAAGTCCATCTTCGGCCAGTATCACCTTGTAGCCCAGAGACGTCAACGCCTCTGCCAGGTAGGCACGGGTCGCCTCGCTGTCTTCGACGACAAGTATCGTCACATCGGTCAGCACGGGCGGAGGTATTGTCTCCAGCCGAGGAGGCGGCGGATCAATCACCTGCACGGGGATTTGCACGCTAAACGTGCTCCCCACACCTATCTTGCTGGTCAGGGCAATCGTACCGCCCATCATCTCGGTCAAGCGTTGCACAATGGATAAGCCCAAGCCGCTGCCGCCGAATTTTCGGGCTATGCTGGAGTCCTGTTGGCGAAACGGTTCAAAAATCTCGCCGTGCCGTTCAGCCACCACACCGATGCCCGTGTCGCGCACCGTGAAGCAGAGCATGCTGCGGGCAGAGTCCGGTGGGCTGTCCTGGAGTGCGAGGGTACACACGACCTCCCCGTGTTCGGTGAACTTGACCGCATTGGCGACCAGATTGGAAAATATCTGGCGCAAACGCACGGGATCGACCAGTACCCAGACCGGCACATCGTCTGCTCTGTCCATCCGGAAGCCAATCTTCTTGCGAGCGGCCAACATCTGAAACAACTGCTCGATCTCATCGATCAATCCATGCAGATGAACCGGAGCTGGCTCCATGGTCAATTGTCCCTGTTCGATCCGGCTCACATCAAGGATATCGTCGACCAGAGACAGCAGCGAGTTGGCCGCCTGCTCCAGGATAGCGCGATAGTGCTGTAATTTTGCCGGATCCGTCACCGTGCCGATGAGGGTGCTGAAGCCGATGATCGCCTGCATGGGCGTGCGGATTTCATGGCCGATCAGGGCCAGGAATTCCGATTTGGCCTGATTGGCCTTCTCGGCCGCCGCCTGTGCCTGTTGCAGCTCGATCTCGTAGTGTTTGATCTCGGTGATGTCGATGGCGGTGCCGACAAAGGACTGCAGTATCCGGCTGTCGTCAAAGCAGGGCAGGATGTTGGAACGATGCCACCGGCACACGCCGTCGGCATGCAGCACCCGGTAGACCAGCCCGGAGGCGACTTCACCGGAGCGAACCGTCTGTTCCAGAAAGACGTTGCATGCGGGCAGATCGTCGGGATGGACAAATCGGCTGAAATGCTGGCCCACAACTTCGGCAGTCTCATACCCCAGCAATCGTGTCCAGCTGGGCGAGACATAGGTCAGGGTGCCGGCAGGATCCACAGTGTAAATAATCCCATGGGCATTATCGATCAGTTGACGATGCCGTTTCTCCGATTCCTCTAACCGCTGGTTGGAGGCTGCGAGTGCAACACCCGCTGCGTACGATTGGCGGCGATATTGGTAGAAGGAGGTGGAGATGATGCCCCCCAGCGTATTGACGGCTATGTAGGCCAGGACGATGGAAAGACCTCCAACCAACCCCACCGGAGCCTTGACCGCAAACAGGAGGAGCAGGCTGCCGACGCTCATGACGACCGGCGGCACGATGCGCAGCCACAGCCGATCCGGCAGGGTGGCGTACATGGCCACGACGGCAATCAGCTCAAGATTGATATGATGCAAATACGTGGGTGGACGGGAGAGAATGACAAAATTATTAGTGAGCGCGATGACCAGCGCCAGAGCAAAGGCCCATGCATCAATAACAGCGGGCTGGGCAGACCCGCGCACACAGATGATTGCCCCGATCGCCAGAGCCGGTACCGCCAGCCTGAGGGGCAGCAACCAGTAAAAGACCGGCGTGGCCTGCCAGAGGGTCTGGTCGGCAACAATTAACAGGGGGAAAGTGATAACCATAATGCAAGCAAACAGATAGAACGCGCGTGCATCCCGTGTAAAAAAATGTCTTCGATAGCGAAGTTCTGGTTCGCTGTAGTCTGAAAATACAAACATGACGGTGAGTGACACCTGGCCTGACGGGCCTGAAGAGTTGACAATGCTGTTCATGGTAAGCTGCTGCCCGGTTTGCGCAATGCAGTACAGTCAAATTAATACAATACTAAACCTGATAATGAGATGTTTCTAGCAGATATCGGGGTTCGGTGGAAGGGGCAAAGGTGCTGGATA
>CAIYET010001102.1 GCA_903925285.1 Candidatus Hydrogenedentota bacterium
CACTGAATGGTTACCCCAAAAGCTCATTATGTTATTCACTGGTCCTCTCATCGACAATGCTTGCCTGTGGCCAACGCTCCACGAATTTCTTGGAAGCCAATCGTTCTTGAAAGGTTGCGGCGCTGCATCGTTCTGGGTTGCGGCGAATCGCCATGCCAAAGAGATCGTCGAGCCCGAACGGCGCCGTAACGCGAATGTGCCCATCGTCGGCCAATGCCACCGCGACGGCCGTGGCCGTCTCCGGCCATGATGCGACGGCCTCGACAATGGAGGTCAGCGGCGCTACCTCGTATCCCAAATGAGCAGGATACCATAGGTGGACTCCGGCTTGATTGACCACGTCCCAAGGCAAGTCCGGTTCCATTGCCGCCAGCAGCGATTCAATTTTCCGGTCTGCCTCGCGCGCGAGATCTCGGCGAGAGTAATACGCCACGTCAACGTCATTGGGACATGCGGGCTGCGTCCTATTGTGAAGATAATCCCAGACTGTATTTCGAATGGCTCCCGCCCCGATACAGCCGTCAGGAAGGTGCGCCGCGCGAACTGCCGTCAGCGCCCGCATAAGCCAGTCCGTTTCCTTGATGATGCCGATGAGACGATCTCGCAGGTTCATGCGTCAACCTTATGAAAGGGGCATTAAATGTCGGGCTACACACGCTGATGTGTCTCCGCGTCCCATAGTGCTCGCGTGATAGTAACAGGCATTTCTTGATGTTCCAAGCGCAATGACTTCAGGCCTCCGCACGGAAGATGAATAGGTCCATAGGCTCATACACGGGCTTGTCGGGTGGCTGATGCTCGACCCATGCTTTCATGCGGACCAACCCCGCTTCGAAGGCTTCGTCACTGATGTGAATAAGGGTGGATACGGCGCGCTTTCGGATTCGCTCATAGTATTCGGCGTATGACGCCACGGTGAATTGGAACACTGTCCGGACCGCAAGACACTCGAACCCTTGGCTGGATATCGTGTCCACGATCCCCTGCCGGGATGGAAGAACGGCGTCCGAGAGGGCTTGGGATTCGGGAAAACAAGTGAGCCACTCGGATCCCTCCCCGATATTTTCAATGGTTCCATTGCGCATGGCGAAACACCCGCCGGGAGCAAGCACGCGCCGTATTTCCTTGAAGGCCATCTCGGGGCGATCCAGGTGGTGGAACACCTGCGACATCCAAATCAGGTCTGCGGATGCCGTTTCGAGCGGGATGTCTTCCGCAGAACCAAGGCGCCACTCGATGCCCTCGATCCCGAGGCTCCTCCCTTGTTCAAGCATGACCTCGGACGGTTCAACGGCGATGACGGGACACGCGAAGGCCGCGCGAAGCGCCGCCGAGAACCGCCCCGTACCCGCGCCAAGATCGAGAATTATTCCCACCCGATCTGACGAGAGCAGCCCCCGCAACGTGGCCATCCACATGTCCAAAGTCTCTTGCGGCAGCGCCCGAGCGCAAGTGTATTGCCGCGCCGTGTCTTCACCGGTGAACGTGTCTGACATAATGAACCTCCACTATACTATGCATACATCTATCATAGCGCCCATGCGAAAACCTAACATGCGTTCCCGCTCTTCCCCGGAAACAAATCGGGTTGCAGCGCACGCCCTAGGTTGCCTCGATACGAAGTTTGAAGCCGCTTTTCATAGAAACAAGTTCCGATATCTCTGCGCGCAATCCCGTTTCCTCGAAGATTTCGCGCGCTATGCTCTGTTCAAGCGTTTCCCCCCTGTTAGCGTAACCGCTGGGCAGCCCCCATGAACCTTCCTTCCAGTAGCGATGGCGTAGATGTACGTCATGCGTCTTCAATACAATTCCACTGTGGGTATCGTTCATGCCTGTCTCTCCGTTTCCAAGCGCTATTCCAACCCTCGCACCAGCGCCAGCAAAAAGTCCCTGTCATCCGCGGTCACATAGCGCATCTGGCCGCCCATGCGGTTGAAGCTCTTGTTGCACTTACGCCACGGGGAACCGGATTCAGCCCGCTATGCAGCCAAGATGGCGATCCGAACTTTACGGTCCCTGATCGCATCATACCCATCCATATACTCATTAGTATCAAACCCCAGTTCCGTCAATCGCTCCAAGATCCGGCGGGTAGGATGGCTTCCCGGCAGAATACCCACTTCCGGATTAGGAAGATCCTCCGTATAGTTCGCCACTAGTAACCGCCCGCCCTTCTTCAAGGCATTCTCCAGCAAAAAAGTGACATATGCTCTTTCATATTCGGCGGGAACATAAACCAACTCAGTGCGGACGTAATCGAAACGCAATGGCGGAACCCATCCAAACGCGTTGGCCACAAAGAAGTTTTCACGATACTGAGGTAATCTACTTTGCGCCAATTCGACCAGTGCCTGCGACATATCCACGCCGTACGGGGTAACATGAATACTCCGTTCCTCCGTCCACCGGCGACAACATTCGAGTAGGTATCCATTGGCGCACCCGATATCCAGAAATGAACCGTCGTGTTCAATGCAATCCGCAACCGGCTTGCGCAAGGTGGTCCAACGATCCTGCGGTCCAGACATTCCCGATTGCCGCCAAGGCTCCGTATGCGAGAGGTACGCCGTTTCCAAAGTTATGTGTACGTTTTCAAACCACGACTTGAGTTCCTCAGAAGTCATATCCATTCCAATCCTCTTGTCAGCGCCAACAGGAAATCCCGGTTATCCGCCGTGACATATCGCATCCTGCAGCCCATGCGGCTGAGACGTTTTCTGCACTGTTAACGCCTCTATTATGCTAATCTTATCTTCCCGAAAATTGCCGCTCTAATTAGAACTTTCACTCGCGCATGTGGTGTCAAAGTATTCTCTGCGGAATTATTCGAGAAAGACATCAGGCAAGGCCGATTTCGATTGTTCGATTGTTCTTCCAGTTCGTCTGTTGAAATGAAACGTCCTTTTAATGATTCGGCGAGTTCTTTGGCAATAATACTTTTTCCGACTCGAGGTGCGCCTCCGATTAAATAGAACATAGTCATTTTCTCTGCGTTGAGGATACGAGAACTTCATCGAACGTGGCCACAGCGGGGCCGTCCCATTGCTCTTCATCGATTCGAAGGGCATCGTGGCCTGTCTGGGAAGGCGCACGAATCAAGACGGCCGACATGCCAACGCCGGTGGCTCCTGTCAGTTCATGGCTGCCTCCATCGCCTACGTAAAGGCACGCTTGTGGCTCTACGGCGAGACGTTTACACAGGCGGAGATAGATTCGGGGATCGGGCTTCTTGAGTCTCTCCACGCACGAGAAGACGGGAACATCCACCAGCGGAGCGAAAGGCGTGTCCGGCCACAGCATCGGAGTTTCCGGCGAACAGTCCGTAAGGAGGCCCGTTTTGCACCCGGAAGCCTTTAGACGTTCGAGCGTCTCTACAGCCCCCGGCAAAGGCGTCAACGAACGCCGCGTAAAGTCGAATCGGATACGGGCGGCGGCCTCAACCGCTTCGGGCGGGACCGAAAGATGCAGCGCCTGGCAGATGTGCTCGATGTTGGCGGCGGGGGACTCGAACTTCCCAGTGCAGCGCTCATTGAAACTCGCGAGCCATAGCCGTACAAAGTCGTCACGAGGCGCGGAAAGGACGGAAGCCATTTCCGAAAGCACCCGCTCGTGTTCCTGAATGGTAAAGTTGGCGACTAACGTCCCGAATAGATCGAAAATAACGGCGTCGTACTGCATGGAGGCAATATACTCCTGTCACCCTAAAAAAGGCAGTCAGAACGCCGCGCGCAAGCCTTGCGCGCGGCGCGGTGAATACTTTCGCGTGTCGAATGATACCGTAACCCGTTGCCATTCTGAATTCCGACTCCTGTATTCTGAATTCCTACTGCGTTGTTCACGGTTGTTTGACGCGGCATATCGGACTGTGGTTCTCTTAACAGGCGAAATGCGCGCTTGACCGGTGTGGAGGAGGTAGCGGTATGGGCGAGATGGGTAAGCGGCGGGTGATCAATGCGGTGGCGCCGATTCGGATATGCGACTTGGGGGGCTGGACGGATACGTGGTTCGCGGAGACGGGTGCGGTATTGAACGTGGGTGTGTATCCGTATGCGGAGGTGCAGATCTATGTGAGCGAGAAGCCGGATTGGGACACGCGTTTGGGCCGGGTCGCCATTTACGCGGAGAACTTCGAGGACCGTTATCAGATCGAGCCGGGACCGATCTATGACCGGCATCCGCTGCTCGAGGCGTCGATCGATATCATGGATTTGCCTGCGAATCTCGCATTCGAGGTGAACCTGTTTTCGTCGGCGCCGGCGGGTTGTTCGACGGGCACATCGGCGGCGGTGACGGTAGCGCTGTTGGGCGCGCTCGATCTGTTGACGCCGGGCCGAAGGACGCCGCACGAGATCGCGGCGCTGGCGCATCGGGTCGAGACGGATAAGCTGGGGCTGCAATGCGGCATCCAGGATCAACTCTGCTCGGCGTATGGGGGCATCTGTTTTATCGAAATGTTCCAGTATCCGTACGCGAGTGTCTCGCAGCTTGCGCTCCCGAACGACGTTTGGTGGGAACTCGAGCGGCGGCTCCTGTTGGTTTACCTCGGCAAGACGCATTCGTCGAGCGATGTCCACCGGCAGGTCATCGACCGCCTCGACCGCAAAGACGCGGATAAGTCGGCGCTCGAACCGCTCCGTGTCGCGGCGCGCAGGGGTAAGGAGGCCCTTTACGAAAACGATCTCCGCGCGTTTGGCCGCTGCATGATCGAGAATACCGAAGCCCAGGCGGCGCTGCATCCAGCGCTTGTATCCAACGCCGCAGAGGCGGTCATCGCACTCGCGCGCGAACATGGCGCGATCGGGTGGAAAGTCAACGGCGCGGGCGGCGAAGGCGGCTCGCTTTCGATCCTCTGCGGGCCGGAAGGCGAACGCAAACGCGCATTCGTGAACGCGTTGCCGTCGCTCGATCCCGCGTTCCGGGTGATTCCGACGTACCTGTCGCGCATGGGACTGCGTCGGTGGGAAGTCGGATTGTAGATTGAGGATTGTAGATTGTAGATTGAGGATTGATGGCAATCCACAATCTACAATCTACAATCCGCAATCAGGAGGTTGGTGTATGGGTTCGATGAGTCGCAGACGGTTTCTTTCGACGGGATTGATCGCTGCGGGTGCGTTACAGGGGTGCGCTACGGGCGCGCGTACGAAGCACGCGGGAGAGCGTCCGCCGAATGTGATCTTTATCCTGACCGACGATCAGGGTTATGGCGATCTCGGCTGTCACGGCAATCCTGTACTTCGGACGCCGAACCTGGACCGCTTGCACGGGGAGAGTGTCCGGTTCACGCAATTCCACGTCTGCCCCGTGTGCTCGCCGACGCGATCGAGCCTGATGACGGGCCGCTACAACTATCGAACGGGCGTCGTGGACACGTACCAGGGCCGCTCGATGATGGATCCGGGCGAGGTGACGTTGCCGGAGATCTTGTCGTCGCACGGGTACCGCACGGGCATCTTCGGCAAGTGGCATCTCGGCGACCACTATCCAATGCGCGCGATGGATCGCGGATTCGAGGAGGCGCTCGTGCATGGCGGTGGCGGTTTGTGCCAGCCGTCGGACCCGATGCCGGGCAACCATTACTTCGACCCGGAGCTCAATCATAACGGCACCTGGGAGAGGTGCGAAGGGTATTGCACGGACATCTTCACGAATGCCGCCATCCGTTTTGTAGAGGCACACACCCACGAGCCGTTCTTCGCATACCTTGCGCTAAACGCGCCGCACATGCCGCTCGAGATCGCCGATTCGTACGTGACGCCATACCTCGAGCAGGGGGTTCAAGAGAAGACGGCGAAGCTCTACGGCATGATCGCCAACATCGATGAGAATGTCGGGCGCTTGCGCGAACGGTTGGAGACGCTTGGTCTCGCAGAGAACACGCTGGTCATATTCATGACGGACAACGGTTCGCAGATGCCCGACGAAACGCCGCGTTACAATGCGGGCATGCGCGGCCAGAAAGGGACGGTTTACGAGGGCGGGATTCGCGTGCCGTGCTTCATGGCCGGCGCGGAAGCCTTGCGCGCGGCGGGATGGCCGCGCGGGTGGCACGGCGGGAAGGATGACGACACACTTGCTGCGCATATCGACCTGTTGCCCACGCTACTGGATGCTTGCGGGATTGCCGCGCCGCCGCGCGTGCGCTTGGACGGGATGAGCCTTCTGCCGTTGTTGCGCGGTTCGACGGTTCCGTGGCCCGACCGTACGCTTTACACGCAATGGCATCGAGGCGACAAGCCGGAGTTGTACCGCAACTGCGCCGCATATTCCCGTCAATACAAACTGGTCGACGGCAAGGAACTGTACGACCGTATCGCGGACCCCGGCGAGGCCAACGACGTTGCCGCTGTGCATCCGGACGTCGTTACGAAGATGCGCGCGGGGTACGAGGCATGGTTCGCGGATGTCTGCGGCACCCGCGACTTTTCGATACCGCCGCGAATCCATCTCGGCTCACCGCACGAAAACACGACGCTCCTGACGCGGCAGGACTGGCGTTGCGAAACCAACTGGTCCGATCCAAAGAGCATCGGTTACTGGGAGGTCAAGGTGGTACGGGCCGGACGTTACAACATCAATTGCGAATTTGAGTCACGGCCAGCGCCCGAGCAAGCGCGGTTCAATTTGGGCAACGCGGAGCGTAAGATGGACCTGCCTGCGGGCGTGGGTATGTGTACCTTCAAGGACGTGCCTATCGACCGCGCGGAAGGACGCCTCGAAGTGACCGTTGCCTTGAACGGCATACCGGCCGGCGTGCAGTATGTAACCGTAACGCGCATGGGAGGGAGCGGGTGACTTTCAACCGACATACATGGTTGTCTATCGCGCTGGTCGCGTTCGTGGCCGTGGTTGTGCTGTGCACAGGAATTTCGTTGATCGGCGTGCATGCCCAACCGCGCGACGCGGCGATCCAGGCCACCCAGCGCCCATTCGGTTTGCCGCTGTATGCGCCCGTGAAAGCGGCGGCATCGGATTTACGCTCATGGTTGTTTCGCTGGTTCGATTTGCCGTACCTGATCCGGCTGGCCGACACGGAATTCTCGCACAGTTCCTACGTGTCCCATTTCGAGAAAATGAAGATCGATTCTGCGCGCCTGAAACTAACGCAAGAAAGCGCGGTCCGCGTCTATTTCATCGGCGAAGGCAGCGGCATCGAGAATACCCTTGGCTTGAACCTTGACGGCATGGGCGTCGACGAAGGCAAGCCTCGAATTCTATTCCCGAACGTGAACACGCGCACGCAACTGGATGTTGCCGCCAAACTGGCTGGGGGCTTGCGCCCATTCGTATGGATGGCATTGGGGAGCCGGTCGCAGCAGAAGCCGATTATACCGGGCGACTTCGTGGATCTCGGCAAACTTCCCGCCGGAACAACGCTCAATTTCTTCCTCAACGCCCCGGGCCAGGGATTGTACAATCCGATTGCCGAGCGCAACCCGGACGGCGTCGCGCACATGGTAGCCTCGGCCATCGAGGGTACGCCGTTTCTACTGATCAGTTTCGAGGACCTGCTCAACGGCGGCGATAAGGACTACGAAGACGCGGTTTTCGTCATCGAGATCTCCGACGAGAATGTTCAGGCCATTTTGGGACGCTACGATCCCTGGCGCTATGCCAAGCGAGTGGCGTGGCGCGTCGCAACAGCGGCGCTCCTCATTGGTGGTCCCATCGGCGTCCTGTTGCTGCGCCGCCACGTGCGCCGCCGGAAAGTTCGTCAATCCTTGGCGGAGGCGGCACGCCTGGTTCAGGGACGCAAATCGCACGAGGCGCTCGTCGCGTTGCGCAAGACGCGAGCGTTTGTACCTCGTGGCCAAGTGCGCAAATGGCAGGAGATGACGTTCACTGCCGCCGTGCAGGGGGCGGACATCGCGAGCTTGCTTGCGCTCGAAACCGAGGCGCCTGCGTTGTTCGCGGAGCGCGAGCCGGAATCGCTGGCCGTGGGCCACGCGCAGATCGAGACTGATCAGTTGGACGCGTATGTCGGCCTGCGCAAAGTTTGGCAGGACCGCGAGAAGACGCCGTCGGCATGGGCGCTGCTCGATGCGGGCGCGATGGTGAAGGAGGGACGCGAGAAAGATGCCGAGGCGCTGCTCGAAGGCCTCCAGTGCGATCCGATGCGCGAGGCGCTCCGATTGGCCCGCCTTGCCGCCATGAGCGTGCGCGAGAATCCCGTCAAGGGCGAGACGCTTATCGCCAAAGCGCTCGAAGCGGGACCGCGCGTGGCGGAAGTCCACGTGCTGGCTGGCATGGTGCTCGAAGAATTGGGGAAGATGCAGGAAGCCTTCGCAGCGCACGGGATCGCCATGCGGCTTGCCCCGCGCGATCCCTTTGCACGCGACCGGATGGCCGAGTTCTGTTGTCGGCATGGCCAGTATGCCCAGGGCGTCAAGCTGTGGCGCGAAGGTCTGTGCCCGCCGTCGATGGACTTTGCATGGACGAAGTACTTGTTCTGGACACGTGTCGCCGTGCGCGTGTCCGAAGCGCCGCAGGGCCTCGAACCGCCGCCGGGACCGTTGGAACCGCTCGCGCGATTCATGCTCGCGTTACCGCCTGAGCGGTTCTGGGACGCGTCGGGATTCCATCGCATCGCGGACCGGCATCCGCACTTGATTGCACGACGGGAAGTCCATTGGCTGCGGCTGCTCGAAGTGCTGCGCACCGGGCGCGACATCGAGGCGCGATGGCTGCTCAGTTTCGAAAGGGAAGGGCACGACTCGTGGCATCCACATCTCGAGACGGCGCTGCTGCGGATCGTTCTTTACCGGCTGACCGGCTCGTTGGGGCCTGTTGAGGTGGAAGAGGGAGAGGGCGCAGGGTCGGGCCGCGCGAAGGGCTTGCGTAGCGGGATCGCGCCACTTCATCCGTTTTTCGCCGAACTCGAACGAGAAGTGCGCGACGGAGGACCCGACTTGCCCGACCCGTTGCGCGCATTGGTCAAGTCCGACTTCGTCTACGTGGCGGCGTGTCTTGCCGCAGGATGGCCGGAAGCCGCGCTACGCCTTCGCCCGGCGGAAGAACTGCCTGCCGACGCGCCGGACTGGGTCAATGCCTTATTTCAAAAAGCATGGACGCAATCCGATGCCGCGCGCACCGAAGACAATCGGAAATAGAATTTAGCCTTGTTTGTCCGCGAAATCGAGCAGCGCTTCCCAGTCGCCCATCGTCACGTCGTGGCCGCCTTCGCGGAACGAGATCGCGTTGTGTTCGGGCACGCCGAGAAAGTCGAAGACGGGTTGTGCGGCTTCGTACGTGCGTCGCGTACCGATCGGGTTGGCCCACAGGTCGGCGAGTCCTTCGACGGATAACAGTACGCGTGGCGCGACGAGCGCCTTGAGAAAGTGTTGGTCGAATGGCAGTTGCGTCTCCCTGCGCGCGAAGGTCGCAAGACGCGGTTGGAACCAGTAATGGAACCGTGTCGGCGCCGTGATCGCTTCGAGCGACTCCGAACCGGCGCCCATGATACGGAAACAGCCTGCGCCGCCCGCGCCGGATGCGTGTGGCGCGACGAGCGCGAAGCGTTCATCGAGCGCGCCGGCCCACAGGGCCGTTTTGCCGCCGCGCGAATGGCCGGTCACGGCGACACGCGCCGCGTCCACCTCGGGACGCGTCAGCAAGTAGTCGAGCGTGCGTTGCGCGCCCCATGCCCACGCGGCCAGCGTCGCCCAGTCGTAGCCGGGATATAGCGGATGGACGCCGTCGGAGCGGTCTGCGTCGTCCTTGTCGATTTCGTGACGGTCGTATCCCGCGAAGATGTATCCGCGCTCGATCATCAAACGCGCCGCGTCGCGCATGCCCTTGCCCCACGTCGCTTCCGTGTTGATTACCGCAGGATATTTCTTACCAGGCTCGCCTTGCGGCACGAACATGCCCATGTGTACGCGCAAAGGTTTATCGTCGAACGCAACCGTCACACGGATATCCAATGCCTTGCCGTCGAACACGGGCGTCGTGCTCTCCTCGATCACGTGCAGTACCGGCGCGGGCGGCATATGGCCGTACTCGTAATATTCGAGCATGGCGATGATCTCGACGCGACGTCGTTGCCAATCGGCCTTGGTTTTCACGACGCTTCCGTCCATGAACCTAAACGGGTCGGGCAACTCTTTGACGACGGGCAACGCATCGATCTCCGGCATGATCTTTTCTCCCATTCGCGTGCTCGATGTCGAGCATCCCAGTACGATTAGCGTAAGACAGAGCACAACTCGGATTCGCATCGCATTTCTCCTGAAATAGGAAACAGGCACTTATTCCAGCCCGTACCGTTTGATTTTGTACTGAAGCGTGGTGCGTTTGAGGCCGAGGTGTTCGGCGGCTTTGGTTTTGTTCCAGTGGAAGCGTTCAAGTGCGCCCCGGATGAGTTCGCATTCGAGTTGTTCGGTGCGTTCGATGATCGAGCCGCGTTCGGGTGCAGCAACGGAGGAGGGCGCGGGCGCGGCGTCGAACACGTCGAGGAGTTCTTGGGGCAACTCGTCGAGCGTGATGACGGACTCTTCGGCAAGGACAGCGGCGCGTTCGAAGAGGTTCTCGAGTTCGCGGACATTGCCGGGCCAGGCGTAGCGCAGGAAAAAGGCCATCACGTCGTCGTCCACGCCCGTAATGTTCTTTCCGAGCTCGAGGCTGAACTTGTGCACAAAATGATCGATAAGTGCGGGGATGTCGTCGCGCCGGTTGCGCAACGGTTCGATGTGCAGCGAGAACACGTTCAGGCGGTAATAGAAATCCTCGCGGAACCGGCCCTCGTGGATCGCCTGGGACAGGTCGCGGTTCGTCGCGGCGATGATTCGGACGTCGACGGTGATTGGCTGTGTGCCGCCGACGCGTTCGAATTCGTTTTCCTGTAACACGCGCAAGAGTTTGGTCTGGATCTGCGGATCGATCTCGCCGACTTCGTCGAGAAACAGCGTGCCCGTGTGCGCGCGTTCGAATCGTCCGACCCGCCGCTCGTGTGCGCCGGTGAACGAGCCTTTTTCGTGGCCGAACAGTTCGCTTTCGAGAACGCCTGCCGCGAGCGCGGCGCAGTTCAGCGCGACGAAGGGCTTATCGCGGCGCGGACTCGAGTCGTGGATTGCGCGCGCGACGAGTTCCTTGCCGGTGCCCGTCGGGCCGACGATGAGAACCGCGCTTCGGCTCGGCCCGATACGTTCGATCATTTTGAGCAACTGTTTGGTCTGCGCGCTTGTGCCGACCATGTGCTGGACGCTGGGATGGAGCCATGTCTTCGTGGGGTGGGCGGATTCCTCATGGTGGACTTCGAGGTACTGGTCAACCTTGCGCTCGATCTCGGCCAGTTTGAACGGTTTGGTGATGAAATCGCGCGCGCCGAGCCGCATCGCCTCGACCGCAACGTCGATCGTGCCGAACGCCGTGATCATGATTACCACGGTATCCGGCGACGCCGCACGCGCCGCGCGCAGGACCGCGACGCCATTCTCTCCCGGCATATTCAGATCGGTGATTACGACGTCGAACGGGTCTTGCCGGACCATCTCGATGGCATCCAGGCCGTTCGACGCCTCCTCGACGACGAAACCGCGCTCGACGAACGCCGCCATAAGCATGGCCCGCATGCTCTCCTTGTCGTCGACAACCAGCATTCGGCGCTTCATATATCCCACGCAATCAGTCCCCAAAAAGTTTATCGAAAGCGCCCCGGCCTTCTTCGGTGCGGTCGACTTTTCCGCCGAGCACTTCGCTCAACGCGTCGCGCGCCTTCTCTTGCTTCCCTTCGTTACGACCCGAATCGGCGCTCGTATCCTTGAACTCGAACTCGTCGCAGAAGTTGCACCCGATGCGGTCGGCGACCGATTCCGTGTTCGGAATAAAGCATTGGTTATGCGCGCGCAGGTCATGAAACCGGCAATTTTTGCAGCAGTGAAAATAGGCGGTACAGTCCGGACAAAACTCCTTCACGCCCGGTTGCCGCTTATCGCTAACCCATTCCTTGCCGCATTTGTGGCACCGCTTCATTCTACAACCATCCAACTCGTTCTACCGAACAACATCGGCGATAGCCTAGGCCATGGGGCCGCCGTTGTCAACTTGCAAAGACATTCACGCGTCCATTCTGCTGAAGATAAGGATAAGCGTAATTACAAAACGGACTGCTTAGACGTTCGAGTTGAAATGCGAGCTGCAGGGAAACTAGAGTAACTGTATGGAATACCCAAATGGATTTCCTACACATGTCCCGTGCGTTGTCGGCCTCGATCTCGACAATACCATCGTTAGCTATGGCAACGTCCTTTACCGTCGGGCGCTGTCGTGGGGCTGGATACCGTCGGGCGCGCCCATGTGTAAACGTGCCATTCGCGACCGCGTCCGCTTGTTGCCGGACGGCGAAACGAAGTGGCAGGAGTTGCAGGCGTACATCTATGGTCCGGGTATGCGGGACGCGGAATTGATCGGCGGCGTCGAGGCGTTTATCGAAGCATGCCGTGAACGTGGCGCATCGATTTACATCGTAAGCCACAAGACGCAATTCGCAGCCGCTACGCCCGAAGGGCCGGATTTACGGGAGACGGCGCTATCGTGGATGAAACAATGCGGCCTGTTGGACGGCCGTCTTGGTCTTACGCAGCGCCATGTCTATTTCGAATCGACGCGCACGGGCAAAATCGAGCGAATACGGGCGCTGGGATGCACGCATTTCGTCGACGACCTCGTTGAGACGTTTAGCGCACCAGTTTTTCCCGCCGATGTCGTGAAGCTGCTGTATGCTCCGGACGACGATTCCTCTGCGTCCGGGGATTGGTTGCGATTCGCGTCGTGGGAAGCGATCCTGGAACACTTTTCAAGGACATGCTGGTATGGATGATTACACGGAACTGGCGGCGGCGGCGTTTGCGCTTATCGGACAGCCGGTTGCTGCGATCGAACGCGTCGCGGCGGGGCGCAACAGCCGCGTGTTTCGCGTGACGACCTCGGACGGCGCCTACTATGCCGTCAAACAGTACGCAACGTCCGGGGATCGCAATGGTCTCGATGTCGAGTTTGCCGCGCTGCAATTTCTGAATGCCCATGGCGTCGGACCGGTTCCATGCGCCGTCGGTATCGACCGCATGCGGAATATGGCCGTGTACGGTTACGTCGCAGGCACGCCGTTTGACGCCACGGTTACGCAGGGCGACCTCGATGCCGTGGTCGATTTCGTGCTCGAATTGGACGAATTGAGCCGGGCGGAAACCGGTTGGCGCGCGCCGGCGGCCGAGGCTTGTTTCACGTTGCAGAACATGGTCGAGAATATCAATGCGCGGATCGAGCGCCTCGAGCGTCTGCATGCGGAAAGTTCGATCTACCGCGATCTTCACGCGTTCCTCGAAAAAGATCTGTCGCGCTTGCTCGACGACCTTATCCGTTGGAGCAGGGGATTCCTGGCGCAGCGTGGCCTCTCGATGACTTCGGAACTCGATGCCGAGGAACGTATTCTCAGTCCGTCGGATTTGGGTTTTCACAATGCCGTCCGCCGTCCAGACGGCTCGGTTGTCTTCCTGGATTTCGAGTTCTTTGGCTGGGACGACGTGGCGAAACTGACGTCGGATTTTCTGCTGCATCCAGCCATGGAATTGCGCGAGGAGTACCGAAAACGTTTTGCGAACAGGCTGTGCACGGAACTTCGTGGCGGCCGTTTCCTTGCAAAACGGTTGCCCGTAGCCTATAGTCTAGTCGCAGTCAAATGGTGCGTAATTATGCTGAACGAGTTTATTGCGGAGCATTTGTCTCGGCGGCGATTCGCGGGCGAGGTTCGCGACGGAGATGTGGTCCTTTCCGAACAATTGGCCAAGGCAAAACGGTTGTGCGAGCAAACTGCGGATACCTATAAGGATTTCCCCTACGGTGGCTGACGGCGCGACATCACTGGACGAACGGTCGCTGGCGTTGCGACGTCGGATCGTCGATTGCCTGCGCTCGAGTCGCAGGGGCCATGTGGGGTCGGCCTTCTCGCTCGTCGAAATCCTGCGCGTCCTGTACGACGAGGTGTTGCGCTACGATTCGCAACGGCCCAATTGGCCGGACCGCGACCGTCTGATCCTGAGCAAAGGACATGGGTGCCTGGCCCTGTACGTTCTGCTGGCGGAAAAGGGATTTTTCCCCGAAGAAGAACTCGAACGGTTCTGCGCATTCGATGGCATCCTCGGCGGCCACCCCGATGCGCGCAAGATCCCCGGCGTCGAGTCCTCGACGGGCAGTCTCGGCCATGGGCTGTCGATCGGGCTGGGCATGGCGCTGCATGCCCGGATGGAACGGATGTCTACCCGCGTCGTGGTTGTGCTGGGCGACGGCGAGTGCGATGAAGGGTCCGTCTGGGAAGCGGCGATGGGCGCGGGAAAACATCGGGCCGCCAACTTGACCGCCATCGTCGACTACAACAAAATGCAGTCGTACGACAGTACCTATTCCGTGCAGGATCTCGAACCGTTCGCGGACAAGTGGCGTAGTTTCGGATTCAGCGTGGCCGAAGTCGAGGGCCACGATGTAGCGGCGTTGCGTGGGCTGTTGGCGCGGCTGCCGTTCGAGCCGGACCGCCCAAGCGTCGTTATCTGCCATACTATCAAAGGCAAGGGGCTGCCGTTCGCGGAACAGAACGCGGGCTGGCATCATAAGAGCCGTCTGACCGACGATGAAATTGCCCAGTTGTATCGGGCACTGGAGCGTCCGTAATGCGCAAGACCGCACTCGATATGGTCCACGAACTCGCCAAGCGGGACCGGCGCGTGGTCTTCATCGGCTCGGACTTGGGTGCGGGTACGTTGGATGCATTTCGCAAAGAAATGCCGGACCGCTTCTTCATGGAAGGCGTGTGCGAAGCCAACGTGGTCGGCATGGCGGCGGGGCTGGCGTCCGAAGGGCATATCGTTTACGTGAACACGCTCGCGGTGTTTTTGACGCGGCGCGCGTACGAACAGGTGGCCTTGGACGTTTGCCTGCACAACCTCGATGTGCGCCTGATCGGCAACGGCGGCGGCTTGGTCTACGCCCCGTTAGGCCCGACTCACATGGCGACGGACGATATCGCGTTGATGCGGGCCTTGCCCAACATGACGGTGCTCGCGCCCGCCGATGCGCCGGAGATGCGCCGGCTAATGCTGGCCGTCCACGATCATGAGGGGCCTGCATACATCCGTCTCGGCAAGGGTAACGAGCCTGCGATCACGCCGGACACCGTGGGTGTGAAAGTCGGTGATGTCGTGCCGATTCGCGACGGCGCCGACGCTTTGATTATTACCACGGGGGTCACGCTGCACACGGCGCTCCCTGCTGCCGAATTGCTGGCGCGGGACGGCTATGAAGCGGCCATCCTGCACTGTCCGACGATCAAACCGTTGAATGTCGATGCGATCATGGCGTCGGTCGCGCGCGCGCCGGTTGTGGTGGTTGTCGAGGAACACATTCGTACGGGCGGGCTGGGTAGCGCGATTGCCGAATTGTTTGCGGAAAACGATTCGCTTCGCGGGACGCGTTTCCGGCGGATCTGCATGCCGGATGTGTTCCCGGATCGTTATGGTTCGCAAGCGGACTTGATGAAGTGGTACGAAATCACGCCGGAGAACATTGCCGCTACCGTCAAGATGGCATCGACGAGCATCGGAGCGCCGCTTGAGTAGGCCGATTGAGATTATTACGCCGTTGCATATGCGGACCTCGCGCGATTACGTGGGACGTATGACGGACGAGAAGGTCCGTTGCAGCGAGGTCGCCCGCGAGTATGGCCGCGACTATTGGGACGGCGACCGGCGGTACGGCTACGGCGGCTATCGTTACGATGGACGTTGGGAACCGGTTGCGCACAAGCTTATCGAGATCTACGAACTCGGACCGAAGGCGCGCATTCTCGACGTTGGCTGCGGCAAGGCCCATCTGCTCTACGAATTGTCCCTCGCGCTGCCTGAAGCCGAGGTGACGGGCTTCGACATTTCGCAGTACGCCCTCGATTCAAGCGAGAGCAAAATCCGCGACCGGCTGTTCATACACAAGGCCGAGGCCCCGTATCCGTTCGAGGACGGCCAATTCGACTTGGTGATTTCGTTGATGACGTTGCATAATCTGCCGTTGTCGGCGTTGGCGTTGGCGTTGTCCGAAATCGAACGCGTCGGCGTTCGTAAATTCGTCGCCGCCGAGAGTTACCGGTCCGTCGAGGAACTCTTCAATCTGCAATGTTGGGCATTGACGTGCGAGAGCTTCTTGCGTCCCGATGAGTGGTTGTGGTTGTTTGAGAAGGTAGGCTATACGGGCGACTACGAGTTCGCTTTTTTTGAATAAGAGGACACGCGTGCGATATTCACCGCTCAAGGTATTTCACTTCCCGGACAAATTGGCGTCCCTGCCTCGCGATAACCCGGAGATACGCCCGCCGCTGCATATCCGCATCAAACCGACCAATGCGTGTTCGCACCGTTGCCGCTATTGTGCGTATCGCGCGCCGGACCTTCAGTTGGGTCGCGACATGGACGAGCGGCAGTTCATCCCGAAGGAGAAGATGCTCGAGATCGTCGACGACCTTGTCGCGATGGACGTGCAGGCGGTTACGTTCAGCGGCGGCGGCGATCCGTTCTGCTATCCGTTCCTGAAGGAGGCGGCCGAGAGGCTGGCCGAGTCGGGTATCCAGTTCGCGGCGCTGACCAATGGGGCGCGCCTCGCCGGGGACGTTGCGGCGCTGTTCGCGCAATCTGCGGCGTGGCTGCGGATTTCGATGGACGGCTGGGATGCGCAAAGTTATGCACGGTATCGTTCCGTTGACGAAGACGAGTTCGACCGCGTTATTGGAAATATAAAACGGTTTCGCGCAATGGGAGGCGCGTGCCGTCTGGGTATCAATCTCGTCGTGGACCGCGAAAACGCGCCGCACGTGTTCGATTTTATCGGTATGGCGAAAGACCTCGGCGCGGATAGCATCAAAGTCTCGCCCTGCGTCATCAGCGACCGCAGCGGGGATAACAATGCCTATCACCGTCCGTTTTTCGATGAGGTGAACGCCCAGATCGCGCGCGCGAAACAGGCGTTCGGCGCGATGCCGTTCGAGATTTACCACGCGTACCACGATCAACAGACCGCGTTCGATAAGCCGTATACGTGGTGTCCGTACTTGCAGATTCTGCCGGTCATCGGCGCGGATATGCGTGTGTATACCTGCCAGGATAAGGCGTACAACCGCGAGACGGGCCTCGTCGGCAGCATCGAGCATGAGCGGTTTCGCGATTTCTGGATGAGTGACAAGGCCAAGTTTTTCAAGGTCGATCCGTCGCGGGACTGTAACCATCACTGCGTCGCGGACGCGAAGAACCGTCTCGTGCTCGAATACCTCGATATCGAGAATAGCCACCTGGGGTTCGTGTGATGCCGACGACTCGATTGACGATATTCGGGTCCGGTGGATTCGAAGGATGAAGGATGAAGGATGAAGGATGAAATGCCGAGTGTTCAATCGAAGAGTCCTATGGACGGAACGAGACTGTGTTCGTTTTCATCCTTCATCCTTCATCCTTCATCCTTATCTGGCGGATGGGGTGGGTGCTCATGACGACTCGATTGACGATATTCGGGTCCGGTGGATTCGTCGGCGGCGCGCTGTGCGGCGCGTTGCAGGCGCAGGGCTTTTCATCCAAGGACGCCGACTTGGCCGATTCGGCGCAGGTCGGCGCGTTGGCGGGCACGGTCGTGCCGTCGTCCGTTTGGGTCGTGGCTGCGGCGCGGTCGCCGGACTGGGCGGGAACGCCCATCGACGGCATGCGCAACAACGTGGCCATCGCGGGCAATCTTGCGGAACTGATCCCGTTGGCCGCTCCGCGGTACGTGATTTATCTGAGCAGCATCGACGTGTACGGACGCGAAAATTCGGCGCTGCCTCTCGATGAATCGAGCACGATACGTCCAAACAGTTACTACGCGGTGTCCAAGTACGCGTCCGAAGGGATTCTTGGCTTGGCGTGCAAAGAGGCGGGCGTTCCCTTTACAGTTCTTCGATTGCCCGGCGTATACGGCCCCGGCGACACGCATTGGGGGCCGGTTCACAGCTTTCTGGACGCAGCCGTTCGGCGTGCCCCGATCACCATTTATGGCGACGGCGAGCAGCTTCGCGACTTGTTGTTCGTGCGCGATATTCCCAGGCTGGTTCAAGCACTTTGCGAGACGCCGGTTCCGGGCACGTTCAACGCGGTGACGGGCCATAGCGCGAGTTTGAACGAAATGCTGCGCATCGTCGAGAGGTCGGTGGGAGAGACGTTGAGCGTGGTCTACAAACGCGACGTAGCGCAAATCGACCTTGTCTTCAACGCGCCGCTGCTGCTTCGGCGGCTGCCTTCGTTGACGCTCACGCCGATCGCGGACGGCATCGGCGAAACGTATGCCGCAATGAAGGAATCGCGATGATCATTCCGCGCGAACTGTTGGCCATCGGATTGGCGGTCGTCCTTATGCCCGTATTCGTTGGCTGCCACATCTTGCTCTTTCGGAGGAAGAAAGAGACGACGCCCGGTTTCGTGCATCTCTTCGCGGCGTTCAGCTTCTACGGCGCGGCATGGCTGGCTGCGGCCTTTGCCGTGTGGGGCGCTGCATTGTCCGTTTCGCAGGTCATCGCGGGCTGGTCGACGGCGGGATTCGTCTGTCTGGCCTACATGCAGGTATTCTCGCAAATCTGCCGCGGGTTTTCGTTGCGGATCATGGTCGATATCGAGCGCGCTGGCCCGCTCGATGTGCCGGGCATCATGCGCGAGTACAGCGAGGGCCGGGGCGTGGACTGGCTCATGGAAAAACGCATCGTCGTTCTCGAAGGGCTTGGATTGCTGGCGCGCGAACGTGACGGGCTTGCGCTGGGCAAACCTTGGGGCCTTTGGGTGGGCCGCATCGGGATTTGGATCAAGCGCATATTGAAACCGGGCCAGGGAGGATAACGGATGACGCCCGTTTTACATTTGGCGATGCCGGCCCTCGCGGGTTTCGCGGCGTTTCTGATTTTGCACGTACTCGTGTGGCAGTGGCTTGCGTCAACCCGGAAAGGCGTTCTGGCGCTGGTTATTTGCGCGCTGGTTTGCTACGTGGTTTCCGTGATCGGCTGCGCAGTCGTCCTTACCCTTCCGTTGCGGGTGCATCTATGGACCTCGTTGCCGCTTTTCGCGTTCCTGATCGTTTTCTACTTTCACCTATACTTCGCAGTGGACCGTTCGTTGTCGATTCGCATCTTGGGGGAGTTGGCCAAATCCAGCAATGGGTTCGCGACCCACTGCGAACTCGATGCCGTATATCCCCGGCAAGATATGATCGAACGCCGCGTCGAAGTCCTTCGGAGCAAGGGATACTTGACCGCAACGGACGGCAATACGTATGCCTGCACCGCACGAGGCCGGTTCCTCGTGCGGCTTGCACTGCTGGGGAAACGCCTGTACAATTTGCGCACTGCTGGATAGAGTCTTTTTTCGGTCGATCAAAGGAAAACCGGCCCATGACGAATGAAACGACGCCACCCACCGATATTACGTTCTTCGTGCCTTGTCTCAACGAGGAGAAGAATGTCGTGGGGACGTTTCGGGTAATAATGGAAGCCGTAGCCGAGGCGCCGGTCTCCTACGAGATCCTCGTGATGGACGATTGCTCGACGGACGGCACGGTAGCCGTGGTCGAGGCGTTCCGCACCGAGCATCCGGAAATGCCTATCACGCTCAAGACGCACGACCGTCATCTGGGCCTGGGCCTGATGCATGAAGAAGGCGCCCGCATTGGCCGTGGCAAGTACTACATGCTGGTGAACGGCGACAATGTCGAACGGCGCGAGGTCCTCGTCGCGCTGCTCTCGAAACTGGGGCAGGCGGACATCATCATCCCCTATTTCGGCGCGATGGACAATCGTCCGTGGCGGCGGCGGGTCATCTCGCGCACGTTTACGTTCTTGGTGAACGTTATCGGCGGAAACGCGATCGGCTATTACAACGGCGCCGTCGTTCATCTCCGCGAGAATGCCGTTCGATGGCATCCGGGCACGCGGGGATTTGCCTATGAGGCCGAACTGATCACGCGCTTGCTGGCCCGGGGCGCCACCTGTGTTCAAGTCGAGGTGCCCAGCGAAGAGCGGCAGCACGGCGTGTCGAAGGCATTCAATCCACGCAACTTCATTTCCGTCGGTTACAGTCTCCTGAAGATCGGCTGGCGTCGCATCCGCAGAAGCGGTTGACTAGAGGGCTGTCATGAAAGGCTGCTTCCGTATTTTGGCGAATGTGGGGCTGATCGTCTTGTCGGTAATCCTGGCGATTGAGTCCGTCGCGCTTTGCGACCGCGCCTTGGAACCCTTTGTCACCGCGAAATTGTGGCCGGGATCTATGGGCCTGATCTTCGAGCCGGGCACGGAGGAAGAGTTCGACATGCGCGATTATAGCTGCTCGGTGCGCATCAACTCGCTGGGCTTCCGGGACCGCGAGACGCCTTTGCGCAAGACGTGCACGTACCGCGTGCTGGCCGTGGGCGATTCCTTCACCTACGGATGGGGCGTCAATCTGGAAGATACGTGGTGCAAACGGCTCGAACGCAATCTTCGCGAGCAAGGCATGGACATCGAGATACTCAACTTGGGCAAACCAGCGGCCGGTCCCGACGATTATGCCGAAATCGTCGAGAGCGCCGTGCCCGTCTTGAAACCGGATCTCGTGCTTGTGGGCGTTCTTGCCGGCGATGACTTGCAACAATTGGATCTCCTTAGCGCCAAGAAGACGTTGCGTGCGCATTTTCCAAATCTCCAGCATTTGGCGGGATATCTGTGGCACCGTGATTCCTACAAGGGCGAGCGGCCTCCCCCGAAACGTTCCGCAGCGGATTCGCGCGCCATGTATGTGAGTACGGCCAAGGATATCCTGCAGAAAATGTCTCCCGAAGCGCGCGCGCGATTCGACCGGATCGAGCCGCCTGTCAAGCAGGCTTTTTACGACGGACTCCTGAATCCGTGGATGATCGGCCATTCCACCGGTTATCCGGATTACTTCATGAACACAGTCAGCATGGACTCGCTCGGCCTCTCGATCCGGTTGATGGCGCACGCGCTCGGGCGCGTCAAAAACGTTGCCAATCGCTATGGCGCCGACGTCGTGGTCTTCTCGATTCCGGAAGGTTTCTACGTGAACAAGGAGGCTTTCAAGAACGTACAACGGATCGGTTTTCAGGTCGTTCCCGAAATGCAGACCGGTAACGTCGCCGACGAAGCCGTCCACAAAGCGTGCGAGCGGAAAGGCATTCGGTTCCATGCCGTGACGGACGGATTTCGCGAGAAAACGGACGCGTCGGGTCTTTATTTCGAAATGGATCGCCACATGAGCGCGGCGGGCAATGCACTGTATGCGGATTTGGCAACGCCGTTACTTGCGGCGGATATCGGCGATGCCGCGAAATCCAAGCGTTAACGCGAGTTGTATGGTTTGACGATGACACAGAGGTCCACCTATGCGAGGCTTCCGCGCGGTCGACACGGATCTGAAGTGCGCCGTCCTGATCTTTCTGATTGCGACAGTCGGCTGTTGGGGTTGCCTGACGGCGTTCAATATCACCTCCGGGCCTGAATATGCCATCGGCGATGTGGTGGACCTTGCGTTGCCCGTGGCGACGGGACATGGCCTGGTCGCAATGGCATCCATGCCGCCCGCCATCAAGGATTTTCTCGATAAGAAAACGCTCGTGCTCGATCCTCGCGATTACCCAAAAGATAGCGATCTGACCACGACCCCGCTCTGGGGGGAGAAGTTTTCCGCGGACCGCTATTTCCTGGTCTATACCATCGCGTTTTTCTGGCGTATCTTCGGCATCTCGTGGCAAACGCTGAATAGTCTCGCGGCGTTGTTCTTTGGGCTTGTGGCGGCGCTCGTGTTCGGCATTTTCCGCCTCGGAATGGGCCGGACAGTCAGCATTGCGGGAACGGTGTTGACGATGATTTCTCCCGTGATGCTGTGCGAGGTTTTGGCGCTCCGCGATTTCTGCAAGGCCCCGTTCATACTGGCCACCATCTTCTTGTGCGGGTACCTGCTCGCGCGCACGGTGCGACGCCGGCGTTTCCTTGCCGTGGCGGGCCTCTTGGGCATCATAATCGGAATCGGCGTCGGGTTCAGGCAGGACTCGATCATCTGCCTTCCGCCGGCGCTGCTCTTCATCGTGTTTTTCGCGCGTTGCGAACCGCGTCTCACGGTGCGCATGCGGCTCGCGGGCGCCGCGTTGCTCGTTGCCTGTTTTCTAGTCTCGGCATTTCCCGCCCTTAGAATGACGTCGCGCACGGGCGGAAACAACTCGTTCTATCTGATGCAAGGATTCGCGTTGCCATGCCTCAGAGATCTCGACATGGTTCGTCCATCCTATGTTCCACTGTACTCATGCGCAGACTACATCGCGTACGCGTACATCGACACGTTCGCACGAGACCAGACCGGCTACGTGCAGGGTATCGAGAGCCTGCGAACGCTGGCTACCGTCGGCGGGATGGCTGAAGCCCAATGTACGCCGATGTCTCCAACCCTCATTATTCCCTTGCAGGGCCAGGCGTTCCAGTTCACGATTTGGTCCAGGTGCGAAGAGATAGTCGCACGGCGATATCTTTATGAACTTGCAGCTACGTTTCCCGCCGATGTAATCGCCCGGTGGTATGCCGCGGCATTGCGGGTCATTCGCAATCTGGATCCACTGTTCCATCCCAGGCCGTCCGACGTAAGACTGTCGGCCCTCCAGAGGATCGAGACGCCGCTTTCGCATCACCTTTATCGTTACGGTTTGTTCTATGTCGTAGCGGCGTTCCTAATTCTGAGCGGATCCAATTTCTGGCTGGCCGTGGGCGTTATGTTCATCCTGCTGTATTTCTGCGGATATCCAAGCCTGGAGTTTCAAGTGCGTCATGCGTTTCATCTCAACTTCGCTTCATTCTGGTTCCCCGGATTCGTCCTCGACCGGGTCATCGCCGCCGCACGGCGCGTTCGCGGTATCGAACGCGGGTTTCTTTTTGCGGCCGCGCGACGCGCGACGCTTTTCGCGATGTTGTTCGCGGCGTTGACGTGCATCCCGCTCTACACGCTCCGCGCGTTTCAACAGGATCGGGTCGGTGAACTGCAAGGCCGTTATGCGCGCGCGGAATTGGAGCCGATTCCGGTCGTCCAGCAAACGGATGAGCGCGGAAATACCCTGTACGCGCCCGCGTTTTTCCCCGCCTTTAGAACGCTGCCGCCGGTCAAGCTTCTCGATGCGCTGGCGCTCGCGGGATTGCCGTTCAGACCGGCGCCGGATGTCTTGACCGAATATGTGGTCGCTGAGTTCGAAACGGATCGGCGGACTTCGACCGCGGAGATCCAATACGAAGACTCCGAAGCCGGTTTCGATATTGCGGACATCCATGACACGGGTCCGGGCGTCTTCCGGTTCTTCTTCCCGGTCTTTTGTTTCACCGAGAATTTTTACCGCCCCTATTGGGCGCCTGTCAGCACGTTCAAGGGCGTATCTTTCCAGCCCGGCGTGAACTTCAAGGGTTTTTATCGCGTCCGCAACCGGGAGGATTTCCCGTTCCTGATGAACGTGTGGCTTCCAAGCGCCCCCGCCCAGTTCAAGGGATACTATGGACTGAAACTGCTCACCGAGTAGAGGGGCACGGCATCGTTCTTGTCATTCCGCGTCATCGGGTTCGGGCGCGTAACGACGCATCAACCATAGATTGCGCACGTAAGGCAGGGCGTCCGCGACGGTTCCGAACGCCAGGAGCCAATCCCCGCGATGGAAGAAATAACTTCCGTGCAAGAACACGCCAAAAATGCTCAGCCGCCAAAACGATACTGGAATCACGCTCTTGTGTTTGATCTCGGTAACCACCCACTGAATGAGGAAACGCAGGAAAAACACCGCTTGGCCAACGGCCCAGATCGCCGACCACACCCAGAACTCTGCGGTGTTTTGATAACTGTGCCGCCATGTGAGAAAAGTCAGACTTGCGGCGACGATCATCACCGCCACGGCAAAAACGTGCGCTACGACGTTCCAGAAAGGCGTGAGCACGCCGCGCTCCCTCCACACGTGAATGAGGTTGCGGCAATACACGATGATGTTGAAACAAACGCCAAAGGTCCCCCCCGGAGACCCGCATCCATAGGCATAGACGAACAGCAGCAGCGAGCCTGCCGCGCTCATGTACCAGAAGGCGACGGGAATGACGTATTGCTTCTTGACCTCCGCAACGATCCACTGAACGTAGAATCGTCCGAAGAACAAAATGGAACCCACGACGCCGAATATGGTGTATGCCACGTTCACGATACGAGAACTGCTCCGGTTTCAGGGCGGGGAATGAACCCGTCCGCCAAAAGCTAGGAGTTAGGAGTTAGGAGTTAGGAGTCGGAATGTCACGATCCTGTTTTGAAGACTTCTGACTTCTGACTTCTGACTTCTAACTTCTAACTTCTAACTTCTAACTCCTAACTCCTAACTGCCTTAATCAGGATAATACCTTCTCGATACGAGACGCCGCAATTGCCATTGTCGCCAGTTCCTGCTTTTACGACTTTTGGAACGTTTGCTTGCGGCGGCGGAGCAGACTCTTGTAGAGTGAAAGTGACGACTCGTGATCCGGCGTGGAGTCGCACCTGTATATGGAATCGACGATGGCAACAGAACCTCAGAAGCCTCCTGCCGACGACAATCGCGCGACGACGCGCCTTTTGCGTCTATGTTTCGGCGCGTTCGCGTGCCTGCTGTGGCTCGTCGTGGCAGCGTTTGCGTTCGAGCTATCCGCCGCAGCCAACACGTGGTGGATCGAGGCGCACAACGACTTCATCCTTGCGGCAAAGCTTCATCAATCCAGGCCGGACGTGAAGCCGTCTTCGCCGGTACGGGACAGACAGGGACTCTGCCAAGCGTGCTCGACTCAGCCGGAGTGGAATTCGTTCGCACGTACACAGAACCTGCCTGCCTGGGCGGAACCCAAGACGGCGCGGTCGAAAGAGGAAGCCGGACAACGCCGTGGCGTGTTCGTCGGCCTGGACGAACCGAATCGAAATCTGTTTGCGCTGCTGAATGATGAACTCGTTCTCGAACTGGATGCCGATGCAAGCATACGACGCGTCTACGGCAACTGGCTGTTTCGAGCGCCCTTTGAAGCAGGCGTTGACGTTCTCTTGTTTCAGGCGTTCAAGAAACGTCTTCGCGACGCGAATGCTTTTCCGCCGACGTCTTCAACGGCCTATTTGAAACTGTCATTGGCCGGCGTACCCGGAATCGAAGACAACAAGGAAATACTGCTGCTCAAAGCGGGAGCAAGCGGTTTGGTCTACGCGTTCATCGACAGTGATTTTCAAACGCTCCGTTTCACCGATCTGCCGCCGGACACGCCGTGGGATGGCATCCCGTTTTTTCGCTACAAGAAGAATCTGCGCAATTGCCGGTCGGGGCTTGGCGTGATTTTCGATACGAACAATTACGGCTTCCGCGACTGCGATGTGGCCGTGCCCAAACCGCCTGACATTATCCGATTGCTTTGCATAGGCGGCTCGACGACGGAAGAAGGCCCGACCAACGACACCACGTATCCCAAGCTGCTGGAAAAGGCGCTGAACGGACATTTTGGAGGCGGGAAGCGCGTCGAAGTCCTCAACTGCGGGGTCTCCGGCATGACAACCTCCGGGCATGTTGCCCGGCTCGCCGATTACCTCGCGTTCGATCCGGAGATGTTGGTCTTCTACGAGGGCGTCAACGACATTCACCGGGATCTGGTCGAGTATTGGCGAACGATCAATTCACCGCTATGGCGGCGTCTGCTGAGTTGTTCGAGGTTCGTGCGCTGGCAATTGAACTCCGCGCTCTATCCGAACGATGCCACGATGCGAGAAGGGATCCGTGGCCTGTTCATCGAAAACCTGCGCGCGATCGGATACGTGGCGCGAAGCCGCGGCATACGAATGGCGATATGCAGCGTGCCCTGTCCCGATTCACGTCGTGTGCCGGGAAACGAAAGGCGATTCTACGATTACTGCGCCCGGACCGGTGGACTCGATCCTTGTCTCGACCTGAAAACGTATGGACATATTCTCGGCCTTCTCAACGAGGAAATTCGTGCGCTCTGTGCGCGCGAAGGATTTCTGTACGTCCCCGTGGCCGAACATATCGAGGGTGGATACGACACATTTACCGACATCTACCACATGACCAATTCGGGAATCGAGCGCAAAGCCGAAACCATATTCGAGTGCATGAAGGAGTATCTGAAAGTAAAGCTCTGAGGTTGTGAAGAAATGCCGTTCTCGTAGGGCGGGATTGATTCCCGCC
>CAIYET010001103.1 GCA_903925285.1 Candidatus Hydrogenedentota bacterium
CCTCCAGGATATCGATGCATTATACGCCTGCATTCAAGATCTGCGGGCGGGCAGGAACATCGAAGACGGGGAGGGAGAAACTGTCAATCGGGAATGCGGGATGCTGCCGTCGGGAGTCCGATCTGTGTCCGAGGCGGCATTGGCGTGGTTTAGGGCGGGGATGGATTCGGTGTTCTTGCAGGACGGGGAAGCATTGGCGTTACGCACGGAAGACTTGGTCAAGATTCTGACACGCCTGCGTGAGTTCTTTCCAGATATCCGTCGCATCACGTCCTACACGGGCTCGAAAACGATATTGAATAAATCCGTCGAGGATCTAAAAGCGATGTGTCAGGCTGGACTCAACCGGGTGCACGTGGGTTTGGAGTCGGGTTCGGATGCCGTGCTCGCCCTTGCGAAGAAGGGGATAACTGGTGCACAGCATATCGAGGCCGGTCTGAAAGCCAAGGAGGCGGGAATAGAATTATCGGAATATGTGATGCCGGGACTGGGCGGCCAGGCACTGTCACACGAGCACGCGCTGAAAACGGCGGAGGTGCTCAATGCCATCAACCCCGATTTCATCCGGCTGCGAACCCTGTTGCTCGTCCCGGATGCGCCGCTGTTCCACGAGTGGGAGGAAGGCCGTTTCCTGAAGTGCTCGCAGGTGACGATCTCGGAAGAAATCCGCAGTCTGATAGTGCATCTCGACGGAATCACCAGCACGATGGAGAGCAATATCTTTCTCAACATCATTACCGACCTGGATGGCAAGATACCGAGGGACAAAGCTTTATTGCTCTCGAAACTCGATCGTTTCCTTATGCTGGACCCGCACAAACAGATGCTGTTCCAAGTGGGCCGCCGCCTGGGGTTGATCTGCCATGTCGAAGAACTAGACGCCCCCCTTTGCTGCGCGCGCCTCGAGGCCCAATGCATCTCGCGGGGCATAACCTTGGAAACCGTTGACGAGAAGCTCGACAGCCTCATCATCCCGGACCGCCGGCAGCGGCCCCTGACGGAACCGGCGCGTCCTGTTCCCCCGGTGAGTGACGGGGCCGGGCGGCCGTGAGCGGCGAACGCGAACCTTTCCAGTCCGCGCAGATGCTGGCCGCGATTATGGGAGACTATTACCGCGCCCCAGAGGAGGCCGCACGGACCGGCCGTAAAATCGCATGGGTGACCGCCTGCGCGCCGGTCGAACTGTTATACGCGGCGGACGTCGTACCGTTTTACCCGGAAAACCACGCCGCGCTTTGTGGCGCCCGGAGAGTGGGAGATATGCTCTGCGAAGCGGCCGAGGCGCGCGGCTTCTCGCGCGACATCTGCTCATACGCGCGTATCGATTTGGGCAACATCTATACGGGACGCGGCCCCTTGGGACGTCTTCCCAAGCCCGATTTCCTGCTGTGCGAAAACCACTGTGGCGCTGTCACTAAGTGGTATCAACAACTTCAGCGCGAATTCGACGTGCCGTTGCTCTACCTCGATACGCCCCGCGTCCAGGGTGAGCCGCCACCCCACGCGGTCGAGTACGTGCGAAGGCAGCTCGAGAGCCTCATGACAGCAATAGTGGATATCACCGGCAAACCAGCCAGCCTTGACAAACTCCAAACCACCTGCCGATTCGGTGCGCAGGCGGTTCGACTGTGGAGCGGCCTGGTGGATCTCCTCGCGCACAAACCTGCGCCCATGACGTCGTTCGACACCTTCGTACATATGGCGCCCATCGTCGCCCTGCGCGGTACGCCGCAATGCGTCGAGTATTACCGCCAGTTGACGGCCGAAGTGCGCGAACTTGTGGCACAAGGCGTTGCCGCCGTGCCCGGCGAGCAATTCCGGATCGGTTGGGACAACGTCCCGATCTGGCACGACCTGCGGGGCCTGTCAACACACTTCAGCGGCCACAACGCCTGTCTCGTCGCCGCGACCTCCATTAACTGGGAACTAATGGCCGACCCCGACTCGCCCATCGACCTGCTTGTCCAGTTCGCACAGAAATCTCTCCATATTCGCGGCAATCTCGAAAG
>CAIYET010001104.1 GCA_903925285.1 Candidatus Hydrogenedentota bacterium
CAACCAGGGTGGTGCCGCTGCTCCACGGGGCGGTGAGAGTATCGGCGACTTCGACGCGGTAGAGGTAGCCGCCAGCGGCATAGCTCACGCCCACCGTGCCGACGCCGCCGGTGCGCTGGCGATACGTGAGCGTAAGATGGCCCGCGATTAATGACGGCGACGGGAAAGCGACGCTAGCCGCGTTGGTGGGGTTCAGACCGAAGGCATACTCGAAGATGTTGTTCAGGCGGTCATGGTCCGGATCGGCGAGGCGATCGGCATTGGTGCCAGTGAGGCCATAACCGGCAATCCAGTCTGGAAACGGATCCGTCGAGTCGTCAAGGTTGTTCAAATCGGTGATTTCGGCGGCGCTCAGCACGCGGGAATAGATGTGGATGCGGCTGACCGCACCGCCGGAATCTTCGTCGCCGTCGTCCTTGAAGAAGCGCAGGATGTTGGCGCTGCTGATAACCCCATATTGGTTGGCGGAGTCGTTCAGGGTCAGACGTTGCACTCCGTCGCAGTACACCGTCATTTGGCCAGCCGGATCACGGGTGACGGCGACCATGTGCCAGGTGTTGTTGGTCAGACACAGGGCGCTGGCGGGGCTGTAGTTGTAGTAATTCAGTCCGCCGCCACAGGCGTACAGCCCGCGATCTATACTTCCGTTCTTCGTGTCCAGGATGCGCGCCCAACCGTCCACACTGTCAAACTTGAAGAGCATGGCATAGGTATATACCTCGTTAACGAAGACGTCCGTGATGGGCTGCAACTCCAATCCGCAGCCCGCTCCAAAGCGCAGGACGGTGCGTGTTCCGCCCCGCACGGTCATGTTCGTGAAGTTCAGCGCGGACGTGCTTTACTATAACGGCGACTGGGCGCCCAATCTGGTCGAGCCGAAACACGTCGATCCGGCCCTCGGCAAGGGCTACGATTACGACGTTTGTAATGCCGAGGTGCTGTTGACGCGCTTGTCCGTGAAAGAGGGACGGATCGTTCTGCCCGACGGTATGAACTACCGGCTGTTGGTGTTGCCGGAGCGCCGTCAGATGCCAGTGGAAGTGATCAAGAAACTCAGGCAACTGGTGCAGGCGGGTGCCACCGTGGTGGGACCGATGCCCCATTCAGATCCGGGGCTGAAGAACTACCCGAAGTGTGATCAGGACGTGAGACGGATCGCAGCCGAGATTTGGGGCGACTGCGACGGACAGGCCGTTAAGCAGCGGAGGTTCGGCGAGGGGCGGATCTTTTGGAACAAGCCCCTGCGGGAGATCCTGCTGGCCGACGGAGTACGGCCGGACTTTGATTATTCCGGAGGGAATACCTTTATTGATTTCATCCACCGTACGACCGCCGAGGGCGAGGTCTATTTCCTCGCCAATCGCAACAACCAGGCGGAATCGCTGGACTGCACGTTCCGTGTCCCCGGCAAACAGCCGGAGTTGTGGAACCCGGTCAGTGGTGACCGGCGTGACCTGCCGGTGTTCGCGCAAAAGGATGGGCGCATCACCGTGCCGCTGGAGTTCGAGCCTTACGGATCGATGTTCGTCGTGTTCCGCAAGGGCTGCGCGGACGCCGTGGCCGGCAGCCCGCAACCGGCCGCAACGAATTTCCCGAAATTGACACCATCCCAGGAACTAACTGGGCCGTGGACCGTCCAGTTCGACCCGCAGTGGTTCTATCCAACCGCCGGCCTGAGCGGCGACGCGGCGCGGGGCTTGATCGCTTTTGACAAACTGGAGGACTGGCTCACGCGGCCGGAGGAGGCGGTCCGCTCGTTCAGCGGGACGGCGGTCTATCGGAAGACTTTCGAACTTGCCGATCAATCCACAATTCAAAATCCGAAATCCAAAATCTTTCTCGATCTGGGCACGGTCAGGGAGACCGCGCGCGTGTGCCTCAACGGCCAGGACCTCGGTGTGGTCTGGTGCCATCCGTGGCGGGTGGAAATCACCAAAGCTCTCAAGCCCGGTGCCAACGCGTTGGAGATCGAAGTGGTAAACTTGTGGCCTAACCGGCTCGTCGGGGACGCCAAACTGCCCGCCGAACAGCGGCGCACGCGCACCAACAACTCTATTGACCAGTCGATTCTGTCTTCTGGTCTGCTCGGGCCGGTGCGAGTAATGACGGTTGACGTGATCAACTAGCGCCGTGACAGGTTAAATAAGTTACATGAGTTACTGAGGGGTCCGCAGCATACGCTACACCCAAAGCTGCGGAGCCTCCTCCCTCGCCCCTTCAGAAGGGGAGAGGGCTGGGGAGAGGGGTTCCTCGGTGTCGTCTATCCCGCGGTCTTGGCAGTACATGAGTTGTATGAGTTGTATGAGTTAAAAACACCGGTGGCGATGGTCGCTCATGTAACTGATGTATCGTATTTAACCTGACAAGGTGTATGCTCCAACCTCACTAACAACAAAAGAACCGAAACGGCGACCATGAAAGCACTTACTGCGATCCTCGCCTTGACGCTCGCATCCGCGGCGTTTGGGACGGAATATCACGTTGCGATCAAGGGCGACGATGCCCATGCCGGCTCCGCACCGCAGCCGCTCAAAACCATTTTCGCTGCCGCGCGCCTGGCCCAACCGGGCGACGTCATCACCGTGCATGAAGGCGTCTATCGCGAACGCATCAATCCGCCGCGCGGCGGCGAGTCCGACCAGAAACGCATCGTCTATCAGGCCGCGCCGGGCGAGCAGGTCGTCATCAAGGGCTCGGAAGTCATCAAGGGTTGGGAAAAGGTCCAGG
>CAIYET010001105.1 GCA_903925285.1 Candidatus Hydrogenedentota bacterium
CTTCCCCGCGATCTTGCGCGGGCTCTCATAGGCGGAATCGCCGTGGCGGCCGCAATCTCCGTCCTCCTTCCGAAGGACGCTCTGGCTCCCTACCTGGGCGGCGGCATCAGCTCCATGCTAATCATGATCGCCGTCGGCATCCCGATATATGTCTGCTCGACGGCGTCCATCCCGATTGCGCTGGGATTCATGCACTTGGGGGTTTCACCCGGTGCAGCCCTTGCGTTTCTAATCTCCGGTCCCGCCACTAATGCCGCGGCCATTGCCGTGACCTGGAGAGTGCTCGGCAGGCGGGTTACGCTTGTATATCTGGGCACTGTTGCACTGGGCGCTTTGATCGCGGGCATTTCGCTCGATCTGCTCTTTCAATGGATTCCCGCAGCACATACTGCATTGAACGCCCATGTTCACGTGCACGAAAGCAGTGGCTGGTTCGGAAATCTTTGTGCAGTGTTCTTAATCGGATTGCTTGGCTATAGCTTGTTACCAAGACGTAGCGCCGCTCAACCATCGGGAGATACCGCCATGGGAAACACGGTCACTTTGAAAATCAGCGGTATGAGTTGTTCGCATTGCGTGAATACAGTCACTCGGAGACTTCGCGAGTTTGCAGGCGTTACCGACGCGACGGTTGATTTGGCACGAGGCGAAGCGGTCATTTCCGGCACACAACTTGATGGAACGGTCCTGGCCGCGGCGGTGCAGGCTTTGGGCTATGAAGCCGCAGTCGGGGATTAATAAAGCCGGGGCCTTTTGTCCCTATTCGTCCGTAAACATATTCGGTCGCAGTCCGATGTTCACAATGCTGCAAGCCTGAATCGGGTGCAGTCCAAGGGCTTCGGCTTCTCGAACGAGTTCAGGATCTTCGGAACCCGGATTGAGGAAGAACTCTTGAGGCGCTTTGGCCACAATATCCGGAAGCATTCTTCTGCCGATCTTGGGCGGGACGTACATTGAGATGCGGTCAATAGATCCTGGGAGATCGGCAATCGAGGCGTAACTCTTCAGACCTTCTACCTCGCTGGCGCTATGATTCACAGGGTAAACGGTCCACCCGCCCTGGCTGAAGGCTCGCACTGCTTTGTTGCCGTACTTGCTTCGGTCCGTCGACGCACCGACAATCGCAATTGACTTGCTCAAGAAAACGCATCCTCCGTGTTGGCCTGCATTAGGCTTCGTTTGAAAGCAGAGCCGTGTGACTCATGGATATAACGGGAGCATCGACTTGAACAAGGCCGACTTCGGTGGCTATGGCAAGCGATGTGGCGAAGGCACGTTTCGTGACATGAAATTTGGGCTCCATAATAAGGAATCGAGCCTTCGGCTTGAGGGTCGCGCATACTTGCCGGAGAAATCGGGCACGGTCTGGTACTTCGTGGAGCATATAGCAGGCAAGCGCAAAATCAACCGAGGTGTGGGGTCCGATATCCTCATCATTACATCGATAGGGACGAATGCGGTGGGCAACGTTCGCTCGGGAAGCCCTATTCATCATTACGTCGAGTATCTGCTGCTGGAGATCTACGGCGATGACGGTGCCCGTGTCGCCTACCAGGCTGGCCATGGCGATAGAGAAGAATCCCATGCCACAGCCGAGGTCGAGAAGGGTCATTCCGGGTTTGACGTACGGGTTCAGAACCGTCTCCGGCTTGTAGAGTAAGCGGCGAAGACGGTTGTCGAAGGTATAAGCAAGCCACCAAGGACAGACACACATTCTTACTTTCTCCGATACTCTGATTGTACAGGCGCATATGATCAGTTAGAGTGGCCGACTCAATCAAGTTGCGAGTGCAGATTTGAAGCGTCACCTCTTGGCTTATCTTTTGGTTCCCGCCCCAACAGGACCAAGAATCGCCCATAGCACTTGCCCGATTCTGCGCTCCACGCTGAATGGAGTGGCTTTAGCAACACAATCACGCAGCCGACTGACAATTTCACCCTGAAGCCGACGGTGGTTTTCGCCGGCGCGGCGCGGAGGTGGTTGTGGACTTGGTGGGTTTCTTACGACTGGTTGTTCTTTTAGCGGGTCGCGGGGGTCGAACCGCCGGGGTGGCGAGTGTTCGCTTTTCCGTACGTTTTTCTTTGCCCTTCTTGAGCGGCTTGGCAGGTTTGGCAGGCTTTGCTACGGCGCGGGACTGTTTCTTTGGCTTCGTATGCAGAGCCGGTTTCGCTTTGGTCTCGATCTCAACGTCGACACCGAAAATGTTGCCCAGCTTGTCGGCAGCGAGGGCATCGGTGGCCACGTGGGCGGCTGCGGCGGGCAAAGCCATTTCGGCGGAGATCAGCTCTTGTGCATCGACGTCGCGCAGCAGGAAAAGCAGGTCGGGCCGGCTGTCGAGCCGGTTGCCAACACCGTAGAGCACGGCGGCGACATGTTTGCACATCACCGCCCAGTCGGGACACGAGCACTTGAGATCAATTTCGCCCGGTTTGGGGAACAGGCCATCCTTGCGGTCTGTCACGATCCCCATCACCTGGCTCGACAGTTTGCCTTGGAGGAGTTCGAGTATCGAACCAATTTGTCCGGAGCATTTCTTCTTGATGGCCTTCCATACGGCAGGCTTCAACTTCTCAATGCCGATAGATATCTTGTATAGTGACGATCCGCTGACAACGGCTTCGATGTGGCCGGGCAGGATTTCCAAGTGACACACGGATCCATTGCGGACGTAGGTACGTCCCCGCGGCAGGCGGTTCTCGAAGTCTGAAAAAGATTCGAGGTGGTCGCACCAGCCTTTGCCCCAGAAACTGCGCGCAATGGTTTTTCCGTCGAGCGCAACCGGTTGGGCTTCTTTGCCTTTCTTGAGAAGCTTCTTCATTCCCTTGCGTGCGTTGGCGCGACGCTCAGCCACCGGAACATACCGGCCCCAAAATGACATATCGGTTCTCCTCTCCTATAGCGTCGCGCGGGTCACGTCGAGACGGACCAGCCGCAACAGTTCATCGTCGGGCAGTTCCGTCAGATTCACTTCGCTGCCACCGACGAGGATTTCATCCGCCAATTGTCGCTTTTCTTCGATGAGCGCGTCAATGTGCTCTTCCACGGTTCCGCTGGTGATGAACTTGTGGACCAGGACATTGCGTTTTTGTCCAATGCGAAACGCGCGGTCGGTGGCCTGGTTTTCGACGGCCGGATTCCACCATCGGTCGAAGTGAATAACATGCGAAGCGGCGGTTAGGTTCAAGCCCGTGCCGCCCGCCTTGAGCGACA
>CAIYET010001106.1 GCA_903925285.1 Candidatus Hydrogenedentota bacterium
CTATGCACACGATACCTAAGTGGACAGGACACTAAGTGGGGCATTACCCCGCACATTTCGAGGGACATTATTTGTCCGGGGAAATGTCCGCGAATTGGTAGACGCCCTTTGATTTCCCCGGAACTATGATCGTCTTCCAGTCGATACCGTCATTCTTTTCTCCAAATCCTCGAAACGTATTCTTCAACGGCGTACTCTCACTGATACCAGCGCGGTCGTTGATTTCTTCCCATGTGAGCGGGATGCGTTTCCCCTCGCTCCATAGTGCCATGAAAACCCCAGCCTGCTTGGATGTGAGGTGAAGCGTCGTGTCCTTCCAACGAAACGTGCGTCCGGCATCGTCCAGCGGGCCGTTCTCCTGTAGTGTTGGCAGGGTCACTGGCGCGGCTGTATGCGTGCGCTCTACGCTCCTGACGGACGGAGCAGGAGGCACGTAGAGCGCCTGCAAGCGATCTCTTGCCCAATCAGGGAGGGACCGAACAACGTATCCGCGTTCTATGGCGAAGTGCAGGAACTCTAATGGGCAGACATAGTAAGTGTCATTCGACAATTCTTGGTAGCCAAGTTTACCGGCTCGAATCGCCCGAACCACTTCATCGTACATCGGCCACTCGCACACGGGGATGTCACGGGTACCCGACTGGAAATTGTCCAGGCGATGCATTTCATCGGACTCCCATAATTCCTCGTCGTCATCCCTTGAGAAATGGGTGCTCCTGACACAACCATCCAACGTCACGGAGTCTTGGCCAAAGAATCGCAGAAACTGGACCAGATCTGCTGCGGCATGAAATTCGGCCATCGATTTCTGATCGCTGAGATCCGTCCTCAGTAGTTCGGCATGTTTTTTTGAAACCCATTTGTCGGTCTTGCGCCTTTCCGTCTTGAACTCTTCCCGAATGCTCTCTTTCCAGTCCATTTTGGACCTCCAAAAATCGCGATCTTTACCTGTCAGTTTCCCGGGAATATGGCCTACATTGCCTCATTTTGCAAATCATTGCGAAAACGGTGCGCGGGCTGTGCACGGGCTTCGACCACAGATCCGAAAAGAAAACTCTTGACGGTGGTATCCCGCCGCTGTATAATTCAAGTGACGGCGAACAAAACTCGGCTTTCATGCCGTGAGGTGGGTGGTTACGACCGCAAACCCTATATTCGCCGTTTCTTCTTTTTGGGGAGTCGTGCTTCAAGATTCAGCCTCTTGTCGCCTCGATAGATGACGCCGCGCCTGTCACCCTCGATGAAATCCAAATCGTGAATGTCGCCCACTTGGGGCCATATAAACTCGACATACCGTTCTTCGGCGCGTTCATAGAAGCGTTGCAAAGCCCACAGATAGTAATCGACGGCTTGAAGCCCGCCGCTTTCATGTGAGTAACAGGAGTCAATCCGAGTCTCGGCCTTGTTGCGAAAGCCATAGCTTCGCTCGAACTCCACGTTCGCATGTTCAAGTGCCTTTTCAAGTGCGCGCGTCCGGTTCCGGCGCCCGCGTTTCGCAAAGCAGATGTGGACGCGATCCGTCGCGTGCCGGAATTTGCGAAACAGTTCACTGACCAACGTGTCGTACAGTCCATTGGGCGAATACCGGTAAACAGGGTCACTTTCCCTTTTCTGAGACTCGTGGGAAACCAGCTCGTGCTTGTCGCGAACAACCGCGTAGAACCGGATACCCTCTTTCTGCTGTTCCAAGAACCTGAACACCTCGCGGCGCACTTCCGGCAGGTCGTCTGTCGCGTGAAATGCCGTCGCCGTCTTCTTGGCTTCGGGCTGCATGGACGGCATACCGCGCAGGTACGGGTCGGCCAAGAGCGATGCCCTCAGCGCGGCGAGCCCGTCCGACAATGCACGGTGGTCGGCGATATCCAGCTTCCCGAGGATGAAATACTTCGAGCAACCCTCAGTGCCAACCATGACACGGCCTTTGCGGTCGAACAGATTCGGATCGCCAGCCTCATCGACGAAGTAATAGGTGGTGTCCAGCATGTCATTACCCGAATCCGGCATCACTCGTCCTTCGCGCCGGTTACGAATGCTCCCGGCCAGCCGCCGTGCTGGTCGATCACTTCGTCGATTTCCTTCATAATGCGGATGGTCTCGTGCAGAGCGATGATAATGCGGTGGTAATGGGCGATGTCTTCGGCGGTAAGTACGCGGCCCTTGCGGTCCTTGAGCCACTTTTCGCAGACATGATAGCCACCGATCTGGAAGTTCCACACGTCGTCTCGGACACCACAGAAGCCTTGCGTCTGCTTCTTATCATACCAGACGGTGTCACGCGACCAAGTCACTTTCTCGATAATAGGCTCGGCAGAACCTTTGAAGGTGAGCGCAAACGGCAGGCGACTGCCCTTGGCAACGTCGTAGTGCCAAGCTGCGACAGACTTGTCGTAGCGCGCAGAAACGGCCAGCTGTATAGGTACCTCGACAAGGTGAAGCGCAACGAGTTCACCACCGAGCCTGGACAGCGTGCAGAACAGATCGAAACTCGACGTAAAGGGGATTCGCGCGAATTCCTTTTTCAGGAACTCCGCGTAGCGCGTCCTGTAGGATTTCGAGAACAGAATCGCATAAATGAAACCAAAGATGTGCCTAGCATTGACGGCTTCCGAGGTATCCTCAGCATCAAGTTTGATTCTGGCATTCAGGTTTTGCGTCAGTATTGTCAAGAAGTCGTTCGTGAAATTGGCATTGGGTCTTGCCGGACCTGATACATTTGCTTGTTCCCACAACCTTGTTTGCGCATCATGCTGCATTCCTTCCAAAGGGTAAGCGAATAGGGGAAGAATGTAGTTGACTTCCTTCAGTGACACACAATGATGGTCTGATAGCGTCTTTGTCACGAAGACATGAGAGAATCCGCGGCCGCCTTCAACGGCCTTGGCCACACAGAGCGCCATATTCTTGCCAGCGAGCAGATGCTGCATTACCGGACGCCTCGGATTGCAGAGGAAGCCACGCGGCTGCCCCGTGTAGTAGGTGGAACGGCAGTCGAAAGGTCTATAAAGGATACTCGCAGTATATTTCTCTGAAATCTCCGTTTTGATCAAGTCCCTCTGAGCCAGTTCAATTTTCCAGTCATTTGTGTCCGGGCCGAGCGAGAACTGGCTACGGGCCTCTTCGGCACTTAGATGGGGCAGCGTCTCGACGACAGAACGAAGTTCTGCAACGTTGAAATGAATCGTAAGGCTATCACGAGCAGTAGCAATGCCAGTTGAGTAGAGGGAGAAGATGCCGTCGAGCGAAAATCCTGAATCGAATTCCTTCTTGATCTTTTCGTCTTGAGCCACAAAGAGATAGAGCGGCGAATTTGGGTAAATAGCCGTGCTGGACAGGCTTTGAATAGACTTCGATTGCAGAGTGCGGTACTTATTCTCGCGGCTGCCCCAGAGTTCGCCATAATGAACTCCGAAACTGCTGGAGCCGCACCCTTTCGCGAACACCCCAATTGCCACGCCTTGCTGAATATCAAAGGCGTTCTGGTCTTGCTCCGGTAGCGGACACACTTCCTTGCGCTTCGAATTGCCGTGCAGATCAAGAACCTTGATAGAGTGAAAAGTCGACATCAAAGACCTGCGCATACCGCGAAGCGTGGGATTCTCAACGTAGGAATGGTTGGTGACCATACAGAGAACGCTGAGCGGAACCGCTTCGCACTGACTTTGGCCGAGGCGGATGAACTTAACGTAGTCGTCCTGTAGGTTCTTTTCTAGTTGAAGTGCTCCTCGCTCTTTGATCTTAGTCCCGTCAACAAACCTGTAAGGTTCTATGAGGAAACGCTGCGTCTCACCAAGGTTTGCAGACATCAGCGAATATGGCGGGTTGCCGATTACCACGGTGAAGCGTTGGCGGCGTTTGACATCGTTGACGGCTTGGGCTTCGTGGGCGAGAGCAGGAACATCAAACTCAAACCTGTCGGAAAAATCCTGCGCCGGTTCTAGGGCGTTGGTGAGGTAAACGCGGACTCGCTCTTTGCTGGCGAACCGGTAGCCGGTAGCGCTAAGAATGAGACCAATTTTCATATGGGCGATGGCGTAGGGAGCCATCATGAGTTCGTAGCCGTACAGGCGCGGCAGCAGGTGTTTCGGTACGTACGCGTTCCATAGCTCTCTAACCTGTTCGATGCCCTTGCCCTGGGCCATCCATTTGTCGCGCAGGGTCCGGTAAATGACCTCGATTACCTCGACAAGGAAGGTGGCCGTGCCAGTGGCGGGATCGAGGATGCAGACAAACGGGTCATCCGGGCGCGCACCGTCGGGGATCTTCAGGTCCGGGTTGCGCGCAGCCATCTCACCCCAGGTGGTTGTATCCGCGAGGCCGTCTTCCAGTCCGAACTCCGTTTGAAGCAGTTCGTGGACGCTACGAACGATAAAGGAAACCACCGGTCTCGGCGTATAAAACACTCCCCGGCTGGTCCGTTTCTTTGAGTCGTATTCCTTAAGGAAATCCTCGTAGAAATGAATGACGGGATCTTCCTGGGGATTCCGGTCGCCGAAGTCACGGAGGATCGCTTCCATGTTGGCGTGACGGAGTACTTCGACCACTTCGGTGACGCCCAGTTCGTCAAAATCAACCGCTGCATTCTTCTTTCGTTTCCGCCCCCCAACATGCAGGAAGGTCTCCAATAGTTCTTGAAGAAATGGATTCGTGACAGGAGTCATATCGATGATGTTTTCGGCCACCAATCCCGCCGGTCTCGACACCCGTGCCGTAAGCAGGCCGTACGCGATAGTCTGCGCGTACATGTCGGCGAAGTCGTCTTCGGTCAGGTCATGAATCAACGCCTGCTTGAAGGCCGTGTGAAGCTTTCGGATCGGCCCTTTGTCCGATTCCACTTCCAGCACCGCATTGACACGGTTGCGAATGTCCCTTGCGAGTTCGGCCAGACGAGTTGCCAAGGCTTTGGATGTGGTAATGACTTCTCTGTGCCGGTTCGTAAACGCGGACGACCACCCCCTTCGCCACGAGTCCGCGTCCTTTTCGTCTTTCGGCCACTTTAACTTCTGCTGCAAGGTCTTGTGCGCATGATCAAGATGCAGGACTGTGTCGCGGCCATCCCAGCCCAAGACCCGCAGGGTGGGCAGATCGCCGGGCTGATATTCGTCTTCTCTGAAATGCGCGAAACTGATGGCTCGATCATGGGTTTCCCCGTACGACGAGATGAAGAGCAGGTCATTTTGCTTCCATGCGGCCTGGCTTGCACGATCCGCCGAGGTCCTTTTCTTGAGGACCAACGCTCGAAGAATACGGCGCAGAACCACAACCGGAAGCCGCTTCGGATCAAAATTGATGAAGAAGATGCCAAAGGGCTGATCCGTCGTGAGCGGACGAAGCTGTTTGATTTCCTTGATCTTGACCGCCGCTTTCGCATCGAGGCCAAGCTCTGCGGGTTCATAATCGTAGGTCAATTCGTCGAAGTCGTCTGAGTCCACGGGCCAGCCGAGATCGTCCCGAAGATACTTCACCAACGACGGGAACGATTTGATGCTGCGCAGCCGCTCAACGTCCGTCAATTCCATGTGGCCTCCTCAACTGAGTTCCATCCAGGCTCTAAGTGTAGCTTTGACACCAATAGGGGCTTGGACGCTCTTGAAGTAAGTATTCTTGATGTGCTTTTCAATCGCCGCGCGAATTTCGGAAAGCGTCTTGTCTTTTATGGCCCGGTGCCGGGGCGTGTCCGGTTGGGACCGGATGAGGCCAACAATATCGGATGCCTCTTCGAGAATGGTGCCGGTATCGAGGTCATACAGATACCACTTCGTGTCTCCGGCGTCTTCCGTCCACGCCGAGGCGTCCGTGATACCCCTTTCCTGTTGCGTCACATCGAGAGCGGGCCGCGAGAAACAGAAGAAGATCCCTTTCGATCCCGCGATGGGGTGCTGCTTGCCTGAAAAGACCCGCTTCGGCATCGCGTTCAGATTGTTTTCCAGTCCGGGATTGTCTTTCAGTAACTGTTGGAATTCCAGGTGCATGGCTTCTTCAGGGGTCTTCGTCCCCTCGTACGCATGGAGGAAGTCTTTCAGCGCTTCGTAATCGTCCTCTGGCCTCAACAGTTGTTTCCCTTCGATGCCGAAGGTCTTCGAGATCCGCAGGGTCTTGTGAGAAACCAGCGCATAGAGTCTCAAGAGTTCATCGAGTTCGTCGGGGGGCAGGAAGTTCCAGAA
>CAIYET010001107.1 GCA_903925285.1 Candidatus Hydrogenedentota bacterium
AACGCGGCGTCCGTCCCATTCGTCGTCTGTGGCCAGTGTGAATTCGATGCGCACCATCGGGCCATGCTGGCCGTCCATATCCTGGACGCTCGTGACTTCTCCGTCGAACTCGCCCTCAGCGACAGTCGTCGCGGCTTCTTCCGTTGTTGCATTCCACGACATTTTTCTGTCCTCCATTGTTGGTCTTGAATGCTCTCTGACTATCCATAATGCGGGGGATATCGGCGGAACGTTTCAGTGCGGGTGTGTCGCAGGAATGAGATTGATGTCGAATCCTCTGGTGAGGCAGAACTTCACCATCTGGGCGAGACGCTGTTGCACATCTTCGAGCCAGGGTGGTGGGTGGCTTGCCGATGTCCAGCGCGGGTTATTCAGGGCTTCGGTTGATTGAAGTTCGCGATATTGCTGCAGGACGTACAAGCGGGCACCGCGGATGCGATTGCCGATCGCTAGGATGTCTTCACGGGTAAGTTGATGGATGATGGTGGTACGAAACTCATAATCGACACGTCCATTCATGAGAAGCGCGATGCTCTCGTCGATGGCCTCTTGGTCAACGTGAGCGCAGCAGACCGTGTCGTATTCGTCGGGCGGCGCCTTGATGTCCATGGCCACGAAGTCAACAAGCCCTCGATCTATGATTGATGCCAAAATGTTGGGGCGTGTGCCGTTGGTGTCCAATTTCGCGAGGTAACCAAGGGCGCGGACCTCCGCCAGGAATGCCGCGAGACCCGGCTGGAGAGTAGGCTCCCCACCGCTGACGACAACCGCATCAAGCAGCCCGAGGCGGGACTCAAGCCATGAGATGACTTCCTGTTGTGTCGTGCCACATGTCACGGTGTCACCGTCAATAAGTTCCCGGTTGTGGCAGTAGCCGCAGTTCAGGTTGCATCCTGGCGTGAAGACGACGGCTGCGATCTTACTCGGGTAGTCAACGAAGGAGCATTTCACGATGGCGGCGATCTCCATATTCTTTACGCTCCTCCATCGGGCAGTGTCGGCAGCACGAAGTTCACGCGGTCCCGGTATTCCTGTCTTTTGCCCTCGTTGAAATTTGCAACCGGCCTGAAATACCCCGTGACCCTCGACCAGACTTCCGCCTCAGCTCCGCAACGCGGGCAAGCGGCATGCTCGCCGCGCAGGTATCCGTGGTTTGAACAAATGCTAAACGTGGGAGTGAGCGACAGGTACGGCAGCTTGTACCGTTCGAAGATTCGACGAATCAGCCGCTTGCCTACCGCCGCGTCCTCAATGCTTTCGCCAAGATAAAGGTGAAGGACCGTACCGCCCGTGTACAGGGACTGCAATTCGTCCTGCAAATCGAGCACCTCGAAGATGTCATCGGAGTATCCGACCGGCAACTGGCTCGAGTTCGTGTAGTACGGGGTATCACCGCCTGCGGTTCTGATATCCGGATACATTTCCCTGTCCAACCGGGCAAACCGGTAAGCCGTGCTTTCGGCGGGCGTTGCTTCCAAATTATAGAAGTGCCCCGTCTCTGTCTGAACTTCGGCAATGTGGCTGCGCAAAGTACGCAGGACTTCCACGGCAAACTGTTGTCCTTCCTGGCTTCCCAAATCCTTGCCAAACAGATTCAAAGCGGCTTCATTCATGCCGACAATACCGATGGTGCTGAAGTGATAAGGCCAATATTGGCCGGTCTTGCATTTGATATCGCGCAGATAATGCGCCGAGTAAGGATAAAGTCCCTTCTCCGTCTGGGCCTC
>CAIYET010001108.1 GCA_903925285.1 Candidatus Hydrogenedentota bacterium
ATATGTTGTTAATAGCCACGTCGATTTGTCCTGCGGAGAGAGCTTCCAAGACCTCCGTCCAACACAGGATCTTAAAATCCACGTCCAGTCCTTCTTTTTGGTACCACCCTTTCTCTTTTCCCACAATAGGCAGAAGTGTGTCTTGAAAGGGGGATACGCCGAACTTGACTTGAAAGGAGTCAGGGGTTGATTTCCGTTCAATGGCTTGCTGGGACTTTGGCGAGCACGCACTCGCCAACAAGACCAGTCCGAGAACACAGACGAGAGCAAGTTTGCATTGGGAATACGTTACTTGATTCTTCATGCTGGTATCTCCTTCTTCGCGCCACATGACTCCCGCGACCGCGATGCTATAATCTACTTCCTATTGTTTGAATCGAGTCGATAGATGTTTCGCTCCATCGGCATAAATACCGGCCGACAACACGGATACACTTGTCCAGCAAGAATGACTCAATTCCTAACAGCACTATCCCAAGAAGAATTGTATTTGTATTCAATGTGCGTCGAGCAACCATCATGACGTAGCCCAGACCTGATTGTGCCCCCATGAATTCGGCGGCAACACCCAGTCCAAAAGCGAGGGCTGCCGCGATACGGAACCCTGACATCAATGAAGGGATTATTGCAGGTATAATGACAGTCGTGTAGATGTGGAATTTTGAAGCGCCAAGAGATGACGCTGCGCGCACGTACACCGGCGGAACGGTGTGAACAGCAACGAACGTGTTTACTGCGAGTACCATGAAACACCCTAATGCGACTAATCCGATCTGGCCACTCGGCCCCAAACCAAACCAAATAATGAAGAAGGGAATCAAGGCAATCGGAGGCACAGGACGTAAGGCCTCAATAATGGGATTGGCCGTCGCATAGAAGGCGCGACTCCATGTCATCAGAATTCCTGCAAGGATGCCAGTGAGAACGCCAAGACTCCAACCGATCAACACCCTGATTAGCGTAACTGCAGCGTGTTCGAAGAGATGCCATTTTAGCGAGACGACTGCGTCGTAGACAGATCTAGGGCTCGGGAATACAAGCTCTGGAAGAACGCGCGGTGTCAAGAGGAACCACAGGAGGACAAGCGTGAGCACCGAGCAGATGCTCAATGCTGTATACCGCATGGAGGGATTTGTGTCTCTTAATCGCATGGGAAAGTCCTGGGGGCTTTGCTGTTGTGCCTGGCTCTATTCAGAGCGGAAAGCAACTCCCGTCGAAGTTCCTGAAATTCGGGAGAACATTTGAGTGCAGGATCGCGAGGCATCGGAAACGGAATAGGAAACGTGTCGACAATTGCGCCGGGGCGAGGGCTCATAACTGCAACTCGCTGACCAAGAAAAATGGCTTCTTCAGGATCATGAGTGACACAGAGCATGGTTTTGTTCTCGCAGGCCCACACATCCAAGAGCAATGTCTGCATTTCCTCCCGCGTCAACACGTCGAGTTGACCGAAGGGCTCGTCGAGGAGCAAGAGCTCCGGATTAGCGGCGTACGCGCGAGCCAAATCAACACGCTTTCGCATTCCTCCCGACAAATCACGAGGCCATGAGTGAGCGAAATCGGAAAGCCCAACAAGTGTCAGATAGCGTTGGACGATTGCATCCCGCTCCCCCTTGGGAGTCCCATTGAATCGCAAGCCATACGCGATGTTCTTGCTCACACACATCCAGGGAAACACGGACTCTTGTTGAAAGACCACGCCACAATGAGGGCTTATGCCAGCGATTCTCTCTCCGTTCAGAAGGCAGTGCCCTGAGGTGGGAGAAGTGAAACCCGCTAATACATTTATCGCTGTCGTCTTCCCGCATCCCGAGGGACCCACAATACAGAGAATCTCGTTCTTGAAAACCTCAAGGGAAAGCCCGGATAGCGCTTGAACGGAACGTCCATCATTCTCAAAGGTCTTGTCAACGCCAACCAGTTGGGCCTTGACAATGCGGTGGTCGTTCCTATCTCTTGGTAAACGCATAATAGATTACTCTTCGAAAGTGGGGCCGTAAGAGGTCTCGGTAGCAGCCATGGCAAGACGTAACTGGGGCGAGTCCAGTTCGGCGATGTCTCTGATTATTTTCATGTAAGCATCAAGCAATTCCTTGGGGCTGCCTGGCAGTATTTCATATTTATCGCGGTCATTAATGAACATGTCAAAGTAGATTTGTTCATTTATGTGATCGGTGTTTATGTTAATGTCTTTAAGAAACTCCAGTACCGATCGCGCCACGCTCTTTATAACGTGTAGCGTTTTCTTTAGGTTGTCAGGCTGGTTTCCAGTTAGATCATGAGTGTCGGTCAATGAATCGACCCAAACCTTTATGTCGGCATCTGCCATTAGCCGAGGTACATTCGTGAGTTTCTGAAGCTCCTCGGCATACAGGCGCCGCAGAGTCTGGAACCACAGAGCTTCCACGGCTCCCAATAGAATCTTTGCGTCTTGAAGAGTGGTCTCTGAGCAGATGAGTGAGTTGATCGAGAAAAGGAACGGATTGTTGTCGTAGGAGATTACTTCTATATACCCATATTCTCTAACGCCCGCGAGGCGTTGAGGCAAGCCACCGGCGAAGAAAGAGCCGGTGCCTTCTTGGAATAGCTTCAGGGCGGCGTTAGCGTCCCCGCGGGTAATCACGCGGGTGTTCTTGGTATCCAAGAAAGGATGCTTCAGGACTTCCAGATCGCGAGAGATGCAAAGCCGCCACCGCGTGTCCGGTCCCATAGTAACCAATGTTACGCACTTGTCATCGCGCTGTTTCCCTTCCGCAACTCGACAATGCTCAATGAAGTCGGAAACGTGCGTGACGCCTGGTTCACGGAAATAGGTTTGGGGATCTAGGTGAGCGATCCCTCGTTCGTGCATGAATTCGCGAACATCCTCGGCGCGTGCCAGCAACGCATAACCTCTGTAGATGCACAGGTCGGTCCAATATGCAATGTTAAAAAGCTCGGACTCTACTTGAGCTTTCTTTGACCGCCGGTTACAGAAACCAATGGAATACGTGCCTGGGTCCAATTCGTCTGAAACCTTCTCTGGCACATCGCGCCAGTAAGTATCCCAGACAATTTCGCATTCAATTCCCTCTGTCCGAAATGGTTGCGTGCTCATCATCCATAGGAAGAGCGCGCTATCCGCAAAGCGTGGGTCGGTGACAACACGGAGCTTTTTCCCACGAAACTGTGCCAGGGAAGCCAGAGCAAGTGTAGAAAGGGAAAAGGCCTCAGCTTCCAAGTCGGAATATCCTGCAGGAGCTAGGAATTCCGATGGTGGTCTTCCCAGGACTTGCGCCAAGGTTATTAGCCTTCCTTTGCTGAGAGACTTTTCCCCCTTAAGTACATGGTAAAGATGGGTTCGGTTGATGTTCGCGCGGTCCGCCACTGTCGCCACATCGAAGACGCTTTCGTCAATAGCATGGCGAATAACAGACGCGAGCTCAGCCCTGTTCTCGCGAGCGGAGACTTGTGAATTCTTTCTGGGCACTTCGCTTGAGTTCCTTTATCGGTTAGTCTATTTCCAGAAGCAACCGACTGAATCTGCTACTACTGACCATTATACAATAAGGACTTTCTATTTTCAACAAGACCGAAAACTAATCCCCGGTCTTGCTCCTTGCCATCCTGTCGACTCTACGTTGTGTATACCGAGTTATGAACATTTGGAATAAGCGTCCCACGTCTCGACCCCATCTCGTGCCGAATTACATGGAAAATCATACATCGGGGGCGCGGTTCAGCCAGGGGACTTCACGACGAACCTGTTCGGCAACGTTGACGCAAAGCATAGATTCTTCTCGGCCGATGTTGGCATAATGCTATAAATCTTAATAATGATAGCGACAGTGCCATTCTGAGGTTCTCTTGCCGGTGAAAGAAGTTCCCTTTGCATATTGACAACGACCAATAATCTATGGTATGTTATAGGCGATTTATAAATGTCCATTCATTATGTGGCATGGCATTGATATCGCGCAAGAAGCGTCACGGAAGACGAAAAGGAAGACTGAGGATGAAACGGCATACAGAAAAGGCAGGCATTTGGCGCCTAAGACGTTTGGCGACAAGGAGGATTGGCAGACTACAGAAAGATTAGATGCAAACGTAGAACGCGCTTAAAAGAGTTCAACAAGAGGTTCGAAATCCTTCCGGAAGGGTCCGGATGGCATAAGGAGAAGGAGAACAGAGATGAAAAGCATTGTGATCGTAGCAAGTATCGTGTTGGTGCTGGGGCTTGTGGTTCTGGGCGGCGAGAAAACCTGGAGCTATGCCAAGGGCGGCCAGCGGATGATCAACGAGAAGGTGGATCAGACGTCCCCCATGCCGCTCGAAGCGGCGCGCATCCGCGCCCTGATGGACAGGGAAAACGAACGGGTCCTGCAATACGAGGACAAAGTCCTTGACCTCCAGGGACGCGCGGAAGCCACACAGAAAAGCGTCGCTGAATTCACGAAGAAACTGGACGGCGAAAAGCAGCTAATCGAACAGATCGGCACTCTGCTGGCCAAACGGCAGGAGAGATACCTCATTGGCGGCCACGAGTACTCCCTGGCAGAAGTCAACAGTGACGCCCTCGGACGCGTGGAGGCGTGCAAGAAGACTCAGGAAGACATCGAGTTCCAGAAGTCACTGCTCCATGACCTGAATCTTGCCGTTGAGCAAGGCCGTCAGAGTCTCGGGGAAGCCAAAAAGAAGTACACCGAACTCGGGGGCCAATTGGCACGCCTCGAAACGCGGAACGCCAACGCGGATATCCGCATGGAGGTGGCGACCCTCACCAACAGTCTGACAAGCGCCCCTGTCAGCGGGAACAGCGCGCTCGAAGACGCCTTCAAGAACTATGAACGCCGCGTCGCTCAGAAGGAGCGTCGCGCCGTATCCCGGCTCGCCGCAACCAACGCTCCGCACCTGATCAACTACGACTCGAATATGGTTACCCAGGACGCTGTACCCGAGATCGACCGGTTTCTGAAAAGCAGTTCCGCACAGCCCCCAAGTAGCCAAACGCCGGAGACTAAACCACCCGCTTCAGACGCGGTGCAAGGGCAAGCGAAGCCGTAGAAAGCATCGTGGACGTGATTGTGAAGAAAACTGCAGACCGCAAGACTGAGGAGGGACGCCGTGAAGACATCGCAGATTGCAAGAGCATTGTGCGCAGTCCTCGGTATCCTGACCGTGACAGCCTTGTTCGACCACTGGAATCTCACGGAACTGTTCTGGCGAAACACGTTCCCGAGAACGATGGTCTCACGGCGTCCCTCTCCCAGGGAAGTGTGCCTGGCGCAAGCCGAACGCGAAGTCGTGGAGAGCGGCAAACGCATTGAAGCGTTGGAAGAAATGAAGAGAAAACGCGAAGAGAACCGAACATCGCTCGCGCAGGACTTGGCGAGACATTGCGGAAAGTTCGGCG
>CAIYET010001109.1 GCA_903925285.1 Candidatus Hydrogenedentota bacterium
GCAGGGGCGTTTCGGTGCATTCTCGACATTCTGCGCCGGTTCTGCTACGTTTTCCCCATGAATGCGGCGCTCCTCACCAGTCCCAGCGGGTCCGTGACCCTGCCGACCAGGAAGCTGTCCAGAAAGCGATTTCTTATCTCTAAAACTTTGCTTGCCAGCAAACAAGAGACTGCCTAATCTAAGAAACGTTAAATGTGGACTGTGCCAATCAAGGGAGGCTGCGATGGAATTGACAACTGCGCATGCAGATCGTTTTGGTGGAAGGCAGATCATCCTACGACGAACGGCAATGACCGTTCTTTTTTTTGCGCTGGCAGCCTGGACTGCATCGCCACCAGTGGCGACGGCAACCCAGATCTGGAGCGGAACGCGCCTGGCATTCTCCAAGGCCAACAATGCCGACTGGACAGCCGCTGCTAATCAGGACCGAATCACGACCAATGTCTGGCTGACGCGCAAGAGCACGCAAAGTCTGTTCAACATTGCGCTGGAATCGGGCTACGTTACCAACACGGTCAGCCCGGCTGGCACGGAATGGGCCTACGGCACAACCGCCGATCTGCCGCTGACGTTCAAGCCTTTTGTGGGATGGAACGGCAACAACCCGTCCGGAGTTGTGGGCAGCAACGCGGTGCTGCATCTGATCGCGGATGACATCTACATTGACATCAAATTCACCGCTTGGACGCAAGGCGGCGGTGGCGGCTTTGCTTACGAGCGCGCCGGCGCCGTGTTCCTGGACCTACATGGCGCACCTTCAATGTCCGTGCAGCAGTACGGCACGTTTACCGATCTCGGAGTCTCGGCGACCGATTCGTCTGGCAATCCCCTGTCCGTGAACGTGACAGGATCCGTTGATACCAGCACGCTTGGCCACTACACGCTGACCTATACGGCCACGGACAGCCGGGGGTATACCGCCACCGCCACCCGCACTGTGGCCGTGGTCGACCAGCTGCCGATTCTCTGGAACGGGCCGCGCACGACCGTATTCACGAAGCCCGATTACGCCGACTGGACCGATCCCACCAACCAGGACCGCATCACGACGAATGCCTGGTTGACGCGGCAGAACAGCGATGGGCCTTTCAATATCTACGCGGAGAGCGGCTATGATTCCGAGTACAGTCCCTACGATACGGAATGGGCGTTTGGCACGACCACAAATCTTTGGAACCTGAACTTCCAGACCTGGAACAACTGGGTCACTTCGGTCGGCGGTCCTGCGAATATGGTTGGCAGCAATGCCGTCCTGCACCTGATCGCGGACAACATCTATATTGACATCCGGTTTCTGTCGTGGACTGCCGACGGCGCAGGGGGCGGCGGTTTTGCGTATGAGCGCGCCCGGGTGCCGACCGCCATCACGCTCAACGGATCGGCGTCGATGTCCATACCGCGATACAGCACGTTCGACGATCCTGGCGCCGTTGCCACCGACGCCTACGGGAATCCGCTGACCGTCAACGTTTCGGGCACGGTCGATACCACCACCCTGGGAAGCTACACCCTGACCTACAGCGCCACCGGGCCGGATGGTTCCACGGCCAGCATTACCCGGCAGGTGAACGTGACTACGCCGTCGCCCGAGATTTGGAACGGCCCGCGCGTGACGTTTGCGAAAGCCAACCATGCCGACTGGACCGATCCGGCCAATCAGGATCGGATCACGCCGAACGTCTGGCTGACGCGGCAGGACACGGCGGGGTTGTTCAACATCAATCAGGAAACCGAATACGGCGATGGGACGCCCACAGACACGGAATGGGCCTTCGGCACAACCGCCGACCTCGGGAGCCTCGCGTTCCAGCCTTGGTACGACTGGCAACAGTCAGTCGGCGGGCCGCCAAACACGGTTGGACTGGATGCGGTCGTGCATCTCATTTCGGAAAACATCTATATCGACATCAAGTTCACAAGTTGGACGATCGGTGCGGATCGTGGCGGTCCGGGCGGCGGCGGGTTCTCCTATGAGCGCGCGGGCGTGGTTTTTGTGACCCTGAACGGAGACACCAACCTATATCTGCCGAGAGGATTCAGCTTCGTTGACGCGGGCGCGATCGCTGTAGATACCAACGGGAACCCCTTGGCCGTGACCACGAACGGCACCGTGGATGTCAACACACTCGGCACCTACCAACTGCTCTACACCGCCGTCGATGCCAGGGGCCGGATTGGCGTTGCAAAACGAACCGTGTATGTGGTGGAAAAGATACCCAAAATCTGGAACGGGCCACGCATTACATTTACAAAACCGAACTATGCCGACTGGACGCTGGCAACCAATCAGGACCGGATCACGCCAAAGGTCTGGCTGACGCGACAGAATGCAGAAGGGCTGTTCAACATTGAGCAGGAGACGAGTTACGACAGGAATTCCGGTCGCCAAGCGCCTGCCGACACGGAATGGGCTTACGGCACAACCGCCGATCTCGGCACCCTGACGTTCCAACCCTGGTACAACTGGACTCGAATGGTCGGCGGTCCTCCGAGCACCGTCGGACGCGACGCGGTCGTGCATCTCGTTTCGGAAGACATCTACATCGACATCAAGTTCACGAGTTGGACCAGCGACGGCAATGGCGGCGGTTTCTCGTATGAACGCGCCCAACCGCAGGCCACCATCGCGCTGAACGGAGCCTCACTGCTGTTTGTCCAGCAGGGCGGCACGTTCATTGATCCCGGCGCCAGCGCCATTGATCTGGACGGAACCTTGCTGACGGTCACGGTTTCCGGTTCGGTTGACACCGGCACCCTAGGAACGTATACCCTGCTGTATAGCGCCACGGACGCGGGAGGCTTTACGGTTCGGGCCCTCAGGAGGGTGCGTGTATGTGCATCTCTTCCCGAGATCTGGAACGGGCAACGCGTGACATTTGTAAAGAAAAACTACGCCGATTGGACAGATCCTGCCAACCAGGACCGGATCACGACCAACGTCTGGCTGACGCGGCAGGATGCCGAGGGGCTGTTCAACATCGAACAGGAAGAGAGTTATGACAAAGATGGCTGGACCGCGCCTGCCGACACCGAATGGGCTTTTGGCACAACCTCCAACCTCGATCTGACGTTCCAGTCCTGGCACAACTGGGCCCGTTCCGAAGGCGAAACGCCAAGCATCATCGGACGCGACGCGGTCGTGCATCTCATCTCGGAAGACATCTACATCGACATCAAGTTTACCGGGTGGACAAGTGAAGACAATGGCGGCGGCTTCTCGTATGAACGCGCGGGTGTGGTCTTTGTGACGCTGAACGGCGATCCCATCATGGCCGCACTGCAGCATGCGCCTTTCGTCGATCCCGGAGCCGCGGCCGTTGACATTGACGGCAACCCACTGGCTGTGGTCACGAACGGGACGGTGGATGTCGACACGCTCAACGTCTACTCGTTGACCTATACGGCTGTTGACGCCAAAGGCCGCACCGGCATTGCCAAGCGCCTGGTGCGTGTGATGACAACGCTTCCCCATATCTGGAACGGCCCGCGCATGACGTTCAGAAAGCCGGACAACGCCGACTGGACCGATCCCACGAATCAGGACCGGATCACGCCGGCTGTCTGGCTGACACGCAAGAACAGCCAGGGTTTGTTTAACATCGAACAGGAAGCGGGCTACAACAGAGCAACAGGGACCGCGCCTGCAGACACCGAATGGGCATACGGCACAACCGCCAATCTCTGGGATCTGACGTTCCAGACCTGGCACGAATGGTCCCGTTCCAAAGGCGACACGCCGAGCATCGTCGGCCGCGATGCGGTTGTGCACCTGATTTCGGAAGACATCTACATTGACACCAAGTTTACCGGGTGGACAAGTGAAGACAATGGCGGCGGCTTCTCGTATGAGCGCGCCAAGGCGTTTGTAACTGTGACCATCAACGGGGCTGCAGAGATGTATGTCTGGCTGGACGGCTCGTTTACGGATTCAGGCGCCACGGCGGTCGACAACTACGGGAATCCGCTGGAAGTTGGTGTGGCCGGCACGGTGGATACCGGCACGGCGGGTGATTATGAACTCACCTATTGCGCCACCGATACACTTGGCCACGCCTCTTCTGTGACCCGGATCGTGCATGTGGTGACCGATTTTCCGGTCCCTCAAATTAGCATGATGCCCAGTTACAGCCAGAACTCCACGTATGCAAACACCGTTTTGAACGACTCGGTCACGGTATGGGGCCGGGTATGGAGCGGTGTCGCTCCCTACGCCTACACGCTTGATTTTGGCGATGGCTCGGATCCGGCAACCGGATCGGTCAACGACCCGAAATTCATCGGACAGTCTCATGCCTACACGTCCGGCGGCTCCAAGACTGCTACGCTTTCTGTGACCGACGGTCTCGGACGTACAGTGACCCGCCAGGCGGTGATCCGGGTCTTCCTGACGCCCACGCACGATCTGCGCGTGAACATGGCCATTGAAAAGGGGTTGCTTTGGATTTACCGACATCAAACGGTTGTGGACACAAACCGGGTAAATTGGGGGGCGGGCGGCGATGAGTATGATGTGGCCGCTGGAGGTTTTAATGTGCAAGCCATGGAAGAAAACGGGCATTTGATGTTGAACGACGATCACGCGGACATCTACGCCGAAACCGTCCGGAAAGGTCTGAATTGGCTTGTGAACAATAGTTATTGTTTGCGCACGGCTATTTCCATGCAAACGTCTGGCGACCCGGACTCCAACGGGAACGGCAAAGGCGCGTATCTCTACGACGGTGTGTATGCCAATGGAATCGGCACGGCAGCGCTGATCATGGCGCTGCCTTCCGCGCAAGCCGCCAGCAATACGGTCATTACCGGCGGTCCTTTCGATGGCATGACTTATTTCACATTGGTGCAGGATATTTTTGATCAATATAGCTTTAACCAGGGAGACGCCGAGCATGGGTATCTGGGCGGATGGCGCTACCCCATGTCACCGTCTGATTCTTGTTTTAATCAGGGCGGATACGACGGTTCCGCACAACAATGGCCCAATATTAATTTCATGGTTGCATCGGAGCGTTGGGGCCTGCGTCCGGCACAATGGGTCATCGATAATTCGTTGTATGGCTTCGCCCAGATTCGGAACAATGACGGGTCAATCGGGTACAGTGCTGCCTCCTCCATGCCCAATCTTGCCAAGACCGGCGGCTCATTGACGGCCTACAAAGTCGGCGGCTTGGTGGTCGGTGATGCCTGGGTGAACAAAGCGATCCTCTATGTCGGCAGCCAATGGTGGACCGGTTGGGCGGGCGATTTCTACGCCATGTACGGCGCCAAGAAAGGTTTGTTCCTGCAGGGGGTGACCACGCTTCCCACGCCGTATGGCGATCGAGATTGGTACAATGACATGTCGGCATGGTTGCTCGGAAACGCCGAGGGTTCCACGCCAGATGGCATGCCCTATGTGCCTGCCAGTCTTGGCGATCAAAGCATCAACAGCGCTTTCGGTCAGGCTGCAGATGGCAGTTGGCTATCTAGTAACGGCTATATGCCCAATGACGCACATATCGACACGGCGGTTGCCATCCTGATTCTCACCAAGACCGTGACCGTGCTCATGCCCGTGGCCTCGATTGCGCCGGTCGGTACGCAGCCTGCGCCGCTGCCCGCCAACCCGCCGCTCCCGTTCGCCATGAACGCCAGCAGTTCCTACCATCAGGACGCCGCCAAATCGATCGTGGAATACCTCTGGGACTGGGACTCCTCGGACGGCGTGGATTGGAGCCACCCGGATGCCACCGGTCCGCGCCCGATCAACCCCGGCTATGCGGCTACCGGCACCTACACCGTGACGCTGCGCATCAAGGACAACTCCAACCCGCCGCTGTACGACACCAAGACAATCACGATCACCGTCACGGATGAACCCTTACCGCCGGTGGCGGTGGCGATTCCGCCGGGACACCCGGCGTATGCAGGGCGCATCGGCGAGCCCATCCTGCTGGACGGCAGCGCCTCGTATGACCCGAACGGCGGCGCGGTCACGAATTACACCTGGGACCTGAACGGCAACGGCATCTACGGCGATGCCGGCGACGTCTCCAGTTCCAGCCCGACCGTCACGGTGCAGTTTGCCAGCGAATACGTCGGCGCTATCGGCCTGCAGGTCGCCGCCAACGACCGGGTTGGCAGCAGTCTCTCGCAGATCAACATCTACGCCACATCGAATGACCTGCGTGTGATTTCCTTCGACTTTGTCGATGGAGTGTCTTCCGCTTTGGCGGACGTTCATGCCGTGTTGCTCAACGACGCCGGTTCCAGCCGGGACTTCGACAATGTGCTGGTGCGTTTCTTCAATGGGAATCCGCTGACCAGCGGATCGCAGATTTCCAGCAACTACTACGCGAGCCTCCCCCGTGGCGTACCAGTGTCGCTCGACACGCGCCTGAATCTTGCCGGCATGCCTGCCACCAACATCTACGTCTATGTGGATGCCAACGACGCCATCCCGGAATCGGACGAGATGAACAACGTCGCCGCCCTGTCGTCCGTGCCGCGTTATGCGCTCACCCTGTCCGCCAATCCGTCCGGAAAGGGACAGATTCTGGCGGATCCAACGGCTGGCGAAGATGGGCAGTACGCATGGGGAACGGATGTCAGCCTGACGGCCACGCCGGCAAGCTACTGGCGCTTCACGGGTTGGAGTGGCGACCTTGCCGGGTTGAGTCCCGCGGACAACCTGCTCGGCTTCACGGTGGACACCAACCGGTCGATCGCGGCGAACTTCGTGGCGAATGTAACCACCAACAGGGGCGTGCCTCACTGGTGGTTGGCGCAATACGGGCTGACCAACAGCTTCGAGGCGTCGGCAACCACGGATACGGATGGCGACGGCATGACCGATGCGGACGAGTATATTGCCGGTACCGACCCGAGCGATCCGAATTCGTGCCTGCGCTTTACTGCAAGCGCTACGGCCCATGGCACCAATTTCGTGGACAACGTCCTCACCGACCCCGATACGGGAGACATCAGCACCCAGCGCGTGTATGACGTGCTCGGGATCGTCTGGCAGTTCCCGGCTACGGAAGGGCGGACATACGACATTGAGTCTGTTTCCTCGCTGAAAGGACAGACGTGGACGTCCATGCCGTACGCCACCAATTTGTCCGGGTCGCCGGTGATACTCTTCACGAACTTCTTCAACCAGGCCACAAACAAAGCCGAATTTTATCGCATCCGGGCGCGGCTCCGATAACCTGGAGATGCGAAAAACGCGCACAGCAACGCTTGAACCTCAGATGGCGTCGTTCCTTACGCGCCACCACATGCTGACCGGCGTGCGGCGGCTGGGTCTGGCCGTGTCGGGCGGTTCCGATTCCGTGGCGCTGCTGCGCCTGCTTGTGCCGCTCTGCCGCGCAGCCGGCATCACGCCGGTGGCGCTGCATTTCGATCACGGGTTGCGCGGCGCGGCGTCCGCAGCCGATGCGCGGTTCGTGGCGCGGCTCGCGCGGCGGATAAGGGTGGAGTGCCGAATGGGGCGTGCCGGTTCGGTGGTTGGTGTCGAGAACGAGGACGACGGACGAGAACGACGGACGATTCAAGCCTCGCCCTCCACCCTCCACCCCACACCTTCCACCCAATCCGTGGAGATGCGCGCCCGCACCGCCCGGCAGGCCTTTTTTCGCGTTGCCGCCCGGCAGGAACGTCTGGACGCGATCGCCACCGGCCACACGGCGGACGATGTCGCGGAGACGCTGCTGCTGCGTCTGGCGCGCGGCAGCGGCGCCACCGGGCTTTCCGGGCTGCGCCCCTGCCACACGGTGGCAGGCGTGAACTATGTGCGGCCGCTGCTGGGGTGCACGCACGAGGAGTTGCGCGTCTGGTTGCGCCGGAAGCGGCAGGCGTGGCGCGAGGACGCCTCCAACCGCAATGAACGCATTCCGCGCAATCGCCTGCGCCACACCGTGCTCCCCTGGCTCGAACGACGCTGGTCGCCGTCCATCCGCGCCATGCTGGCGCAGTCTGCCGCGATTCTGCGCGACGAGGATGCATTGCTGGACGAGATGGCGCGGAAAGAATTGTCGCGGCTTTCTCCACGGTCCACGGTTCGGCGGTCCGGCGGTCCGGCTGTCCGGCTGTCAGACAGTGGAGTGCGGCGGCAAGCGGTAGTCCGCGCGACGCCGCTTTCCGATAGAAGATGGCTTCGGCAATGTAAGATTTCCCTGGCGGGCTGCATATACCCTGGTAGGTGCAACCCTACCGCCAGCGTAAACCCCGCGCCTCGCCC
>CAIYET010001110.1 GCA_903925285.1 Candidatus Hydrogenedentota bacterium
AGATTCCCTCGCGGTATGTCCATTGATGTGCTGTACTGTCCATCCCATCCTAGTGTGAACGTCGTTTTGTTGGCAGGGACGGATGAACTCTGGACAGCATGAGCGCGGATGCAGCGACGGGATTGTTGGCGAAACATCGCGTAGCTGTTGAAAAAGTCTCTGATTTTAGGCTTGAAACGCATGAAGGCAAGAAGCTATATACAGGTCAGAGTTTCTGCTCATGTTTTTCTCAATCGCCATTCTCGGAGGCCTGCTGTTTATGATGGGTCAACACACCCGTTCTGAGTCGCTGTTTTACTACTTCCGCCTTGAAGACCAAGTCCCTGAGAACCATCTGTTGCGACTTATCGATCGCCATATCAGTTTCGATTTCGTGCACGAAGTTCTTCGCGACTCATACAGCGAAACGGGCAGGCCCTCGATCGATCCCGAAGTACTACTGCGGATTTTGTTGATCGGATACCTCTACGGCATCACCAGCGAGCGCAAGCTGGTCGAGGAGTTACGGATGCACCTTGCCTGGCGCTGGTTCACCGGGTTGGGCTTCGATCAGGAGATTCCCAACCACTCCACTTTCTCGAAGAACCGGCACGGACGCTTCCAGCAATCCGGCCTCTTTCAGGAGTTGTTTGAGCGCATCGTGGATCAATGCGTCCGTGTGGGTTTAGTGAAGGGCGAGCACATGTCGGTCGATGGCAGCTTCGTTCACGCCGACGCTACCAATGGCAGCCGCATCCCGCGTGAGCAACTAGCAGAGGCGGCGCAGGTGAACCGGACGGTTCGGGAGTTTGTAACAGAACTGGAAGAGCAGAATGGGGATGGTGAGCCGGAGGTGACGCATCAGCAAAGCAAGGTATCAACGACCGATCCTGATGCCACGTATTTCAGCAAAGGAAACATGTTCGCGACACTCGGCTACTTCGATAACTATCTCATCGATAATCCCAGTTGTGTGATCGTCGGCGTAAAGGGAACCGGGGCTAGCCTGCGTCATGAGAGCACGGCGGCCCGCGATATGATCTTTGACTTTCATCAGCGGTATGGCCATTATCCGTTGTCTCTGGCGGCTGACACGGGCTACGGCAACGGCGAGATGCTGAACTGGCTGCTGGAGCGAGAGATCACGCCGTACGTGCCCGTAAAGGAAGCCGCACCCAGAGCTGAGTTATACGGCATTGAAAAGTTCACGTACCAGCCTGAGACTGACCGTTACATCTGCCCGCAAGGCAAGACCCTGAAGTACCTCGGAATTAATCAAGGCAATCGAATGCATGTGTATCACTCAACGGCAAAGCGTTGTCGGGACTGCCCGGTGAAGTCAGATTGCACCAAGGGCGTGTACCGAATCGTCGGGGTTCACATCCACGAGGCGGCACGGCAGCGTGCCCATGAGATTGCGAAAACGCCGGAGTTTGCCAAGTCGCTATGGGATCGGCGCAAAGTGGAAGCGCTGTTTGCAGAACTGAAGAACCGAATCGGGTTGCGCCGCTTACGATTGCGTCGCTTGAAGTTCGTTCGCGAGCAATTCTACCTCGCCGCAACAGTTCAGAACATGAAAAGGTTGGTACGGTTCCTCACTCCGAAAGCGACGGACCTGGTTCCCGCAACCGCATGAAGTGAACGATAGGTAGAAAGCAGAAACCCCAGTCCCCAACCCAGCCCCAGCCTCGCGCACATCCCTTCCGAAAAACCGAGTTTTTCAACAGCTACGCGCCAAGTATTCAATAACCCCGAAACAAGAACCGTAGGCGGCCCCGGTTGCCCAACAAGCAGATGTGTTTCCGTGCTTTTTGGGCAAAGCCAGGGCACCCATGCTTACTTTTCTGTGACTGCCTTCGACTCGCGCAGAAGTCTGAGAGCTGCCATCAGAGTACGATCCAGGCGTTCGCGCTCGCTGGCAATCTCCTCTGGCGTCCACTTCCAGAATCCCTGGCCGGTCTTCATCCCCAAGTGACCTGCGGCGACCACATCCTTCAGGACTTTG
>CAIYET010001111.1 GCA_903925285.1 Candidatus Hydrogenedentota bacterium
AAGTGGCTGCGTGGAGAACACCATCAGGCAAAACGGTGTACACAACAGGTACGCCCGTGCAGAGCGCCACCTTGACCGTTTCCACGGATACGATCCCGCCAACCTTCACGGGACTCACTTCTGCGTATGGCATTGACGGGGCCGTGATTCTCGATTGGCAGGCGGCCACGGACGCCACGACTCCTATCAATTACGGCATATGGTTGGCGACGACATCATTCGCCGGTGCCATAACTGGAGTTCCTGCCATTGTGACGGACGGCGCAAACCCAGATCCGGAGGGAGGGGGTTCCAGTACAAACAAGGCTTACACGGTGCCCGGCCTCACGAATGGCACGGAGTACTTCTTTGTTGTCCGTGCACGTGACGGCGCAGGAAATTGGTCGTCCACCACGACGGAACTGCCCGCCGTGCCGGTCGCGCCTCTGCTGACGCTGCAAGCATCGGCTGAGCACGGTACGGTTGGGCTGACGCCGGAAGGCGGCGTCTATACGGTAGGAACGGTTGTCACGGCGAATCCGGTGGCGGACGATGGGTATGCCTTTGCCGGATGGACAGGCGAGATACCGGCGGGCCGGGAGTCCCTGAGCCCCTTGTCAATCACTATGGATACGAGCAAGACTGTGCAGGCCACGTTTGTGCGAACAAAAGGAACCGTCGAGATCCGCGTAACGCCTGAAGGGTTACCGGCTCCGTGGTCGCTGGTGGATGGTGATGCCGCCGTGCATAACGACACGGGAGCAAAGCCACTCGCCGATGTGCCCGCAGGCACGTTGTCTTTGACGTGGGGGACCGTGCCCGGATACATTGCGCCTCCCAACCCCGAGCCGCAATACCTGGGAAATGGCGGTACGCTGGTGCTCGTCGGGAACTACGACATGCCGCCTGCCGCCGCATTGGAGGCAAGTCCAATCCGAAGCTATGCGCCGCAGACCGTTCACTTTGCCGACCTATCAAATCCGGGAACTCGCGCAATTTCAACGCGAGTGTGGACTTTCGGCGACGGTCAAACGAGCACGGAACAGAACCCCTGGCATGAGTACGCCACAGTCGGCGAGTACCAAGTCTCGTTGACGGTCACGACCCCGGTCGGTAACTCTACCAGCGCGGCCATGGTGCAAGTGAAGGACCACCTGAGCTTATCTGGAACATTGCCCGCGCAAGTGAAGAAGTACGCCGGTCAAAGTCATTCTATCGCCGTAACAACCCAGGGCGGCTTCGACCCGAAGACCTATCACTGGTCCAGAAACGGACAGCCAACCGGCACAAGCACGGCGGAACTGCAATTCCCGTCCCTGATCACCGGCAATGCGGGCACCTACACCTGCCAAGTGACAGACGACATGGGCTCTTCTGTTTTCTCCAGCGCATCATCGCTTCAAGTGGCCGAGCACTTGAGCTTTGGCACAGCGTTGCCTGCAAGCGTCCAGAAGGAATACGGCGAGGATGTGACGCTCCGAGTCCTGATGTCCGGCGGATTCCAGCCGCTCACGTACAGTTGGTACAAGGACGGAGCGAAGAGTCTGATTTCCGATGCAACCACATCCGAACTGACGTTACAGAACCTTGCCGACGCCAACGCGGGAACCTACGAAGTCCATATCGCCGACGCCAACTCGGATACGCTCCAGTCTTCGACCGAACTTGTTGTGACATGGGGTATGCCTGTTGCGGGTATTGCTGGCCTAACCACTTTGCTTGTCTTGATGGCCTTGGGCGCGACAAAGAGGATGCGGTGGAAATAGGACGCGACTGGCATTTCACTGTGGCAACTGTGCCCTGTCTGTGCGGTCGGGCCTTCCGCACTCAGCGCGCATTCCAGGCGAAATGCGAAAGCTCCATTTCCGTGGAGGAACGTGTGGAACGGTGGACCTGCTTTCCGCGAGAGCCGTACGATTTTCGATAGAGCGATCACGGCCCGTTCCACGGTGCCACAAGTTCCACACCGGAGAAAAGGGATTCGCATATTTCCAGGCAATCGTCCGTGCAGCCATGCTGGCCGTCCAAGGGGGATATTCCCCGTATCCGCTGCCCCCTGCGAGCGCGCCAGAGACGGCGACGGCACATCCAATATATGATCGCCGGAAGGGACCGGCGGATCTGCCGAGACGCCCATTAGCGGCTCTGAGGTGCCTCAACGGGCATTCCGGGAAAATGGGCATCTCGAAGCAGCCGGGGCGCTCGCCAAGGAAATCCCCGTCGAAGCTGGATTTGAGGCGATCACTCCCCGGCGGTGGCGCGCGTCGGCCATGCAATCGGCTCACCGGCGATCTCGCCCGCGAACCAGGCCCGGCACTCCTCTAGGGGCGGGACGCCGCTCTCACCGTGCGAGATTCCTCCAGCACCGTGAAGCGCCATCCAATTCGGGAGCCGCGCAAATGCGAATGCGTCATCTGAACGGTGGAACGCGTGGAACGGTGGACCCGTCTTCGGTCGGGACCGCAGGCTACTCGATGAACGTGCATTATCCGCCCCACGAAGCTACGGGGTCTGCCAGCGAAACGGAATGGATAGCGCTGTCGAGGAGTGTCACCATGAGCGGTGCTCGACCGCCGCGCAGGGTGGCAAGGGCGGAACAGATACCGCCTGTCGGCCTCTCAGACGGGATATGAGCCTTGAGGGATAATGATCTCCACCGGGGGCTATTCGCGGACGGGCGGGCAGGCCTGTCCGTGGCTCCCACGCGCTCCGCGGGGCATATCGCTGTATTTGCTATGCGAAACCCATATGCACGTTGCGTCTGCAACGAGAATCCCCGTCCAAACTGGATTCGAGCCAGTCAGTCCCCGGAGTCGGCGCGCGTCGGCCACGCAATCGGTTCACCGGCGATCCTGTCCGCGAACCATGCCCGGCACTCCTCCAGGGGCGGGATGTCTATTTCATCATGGTCGGGGTTCTCGGGCATCCCCGCTGGTGCGAGGGCTGCGAACTCGGACATGAACGCCCCGAATTCCACCGGCCTCCTGCCGTGCCTGCGGCAGAATTCCGCGCAGTCGGCGTGCAGCGCTAATGCGTACGCGGAGGATTCCCATTCGTAGGTCGGCCCGTCATTCGGCAACTGCGGCCCGATCCGCTCGTCGGGGATGATGCACCCCAGCGCTAGCTTCCATCGCCACCACAATTGGACGGCATCGCGGTCGGGCGCGCGCGTGACCGGCGTATTCCTGGCGGGCTCATCCGCTGCCGCTGGCCACGTTTCTATCCGGCCCGTGTTCGCGACGAACGCGTCCCGGCAATCCGCGAGCAATGGAAGGCGGTAGCAAAGAACGCGCTCAAGCCGGCCGACATCCACACGCCCCTCTGCATTCCCGTCGCACCCCCTGAACAAAATCCGGCGGTCACTGCGAACGTCCCTGGGGAGGAGCGCATCGAATAGCTCCACGAAGAAGCCGGGCCGCACGGGCTCGCGCCCCTCGTCCTCGCAGAATCCCCGGTAGCTGGCGAACAGCAGGTCCGCCGCCGCCGTGCGGTTCCAGTACACATCATCTTGGCCGTAAGGGTCCGCCTCGTCGGGCACGGTGACGCCGCTATCGAGCTTCCACCGCCACCAGTCCTCGACGGCGGACACGTCCCGTTCGGGGCCGTTGGCATCGCCGCGGCATTCCGGCCATTCGAGCGGACCGGTGCCCATCGTCGCCTCGAATGCTCGACGGCACTCGCCCAGCGCCGGGATGCACAGGTGCTCGAACCGGACCGGGACGTCCCGTCGCCTGTATCCGCCCGAATCCCCCGAATCGGGGGCCGTGCGGAGGCGGGCGGCGAAGCCCCGCTCGGGCATGATGGCGCGGAGGCACCGAATGAATGCGTCAACGCCGATGGGCTTCGTTCGCGCCCTCTTGCAGAATGCGACGTAGTCACCGTACAGGGCCGCGCGCTCCGGCTGCCTGTCCCAGTCGCCGGGATCGGCCACGGGCGCTTGCAGCACCTTCAGCCACCAATCATGCACGCTGTCAAGTCTCATACTTGTGCTTTCTAAGGTCCGTTTGGAATAGCCTTTAGCAAATGTCTACCGCTCTGAACCAAAACCCCCAAGGTAATCTGCCAAGGTGAGGACTCGTTCGGAACATCCTGCAACTGTCGCCGCATTCCGGATCGCCTTGTCGCCCGTCACAAAGTAGATTTCTGCTCCGTCGATTTCGTGTGATGTGCCAATCGAAAGACAGAGAGAACAATCGCACATCAGGTTCCAGTGTTTCTTCTTTTTGCTTCTGATGTTCAGACGATTTGGGGTGGCCAGCTTCTGAAGAAAGGCTGAAATCATACTGAAGTAAACAGGAAAGACATCTTTGATGACATTCGCCTTTTCCGCAATTTCGGCCCCGGATAATTCTCTGCCTGCCATGTGGGCTGTGCGGATCACGGTGAACGCCGCAAGATGGGTGAGGAACTCCTTGCTACCAAACATCTCACGAAGACGTTCTTGCGCTTTTCTATCGTCCGTGTCAGCGAGCCAAGTTTCCGCAACCTGTGGAGCGCATTTGTCAAGAATGACTTCCATGTCCTTTTGCCATTGAAGCTCCCGCTGATTCATTGCCTCCGCGTAGCGCTCGATCATGTCGCGAACGGAGCGAGAGACGATTGTCGGGGCCTCTCTTCTGACGTGGGCGGCTATCATGCCGAGATTGAACACGTTTCCTTCTGAGCCTGCAGGAACTTGGCCAAAGAGCTCGCGACACAGTGTGAGATCGGCGTCGGCGAATAACCTCAAATCGCCATTAGATTCTAGGCACAATGTGTGTTCTGCAAGCGCAACCAGAGCGTTGAGACAATGTGAGTAAGCAGGATCGTCGCAATCTGCCAGATGAGTTACCAACTCCCATATAACAAGAGGGCTAGCCAGAGCCACCGTGCCTGCTATCTTCTCCCTATGCCTCAACTTCAGTGTCTTTTCGCGCACATCGCCGAGCGGCAGATCAGAGCAAAAGACTCTGTAGGCATTCGTGTCGAAGAGGACGATCCTTTTTGTCCCAACCGGTAAGGGTGGCGTAGGACACGGCCTCGCATCGAGTTTCGTTGTCAATGCAAGATTCCCTGGTCGAAAGGTGCCATCTGTGTGCGCGATGAAATGATACCGCTACTCTCTCGTCATATCTACTCTGTGAAGAAAGCTCTTGTGGGAAGAGGCCCCCGCCGGACAGGCGGGGGCCTCTTCGCAAAGCTCGTGTTGCTCGCCGCGCTACGCGACGGCGGATATCTGGTTGGCCACGTTCTCCGTCGCCGTGCGGAGGGAGGCATCCGCGAGGTGCGCGTACCGCTGCGTCATCTGGCTCGTCGCGTGCCCGAGCAGCTTCTGTACGTCGTACAGCGTCGCGCCCGAATTGATGGCCAGGCTCGCGTACGTGTGGCGCAGGTCGTGGCAGTGGAAGCCCTCTATCCCGGCGGCCTTCAGCGCGGCGGCGAACACCTTCGACGGGTTGGTGACCGGCGAGTTGGGCTCGCGGCCGGGGAACACGTACGGGTGGTCGCCCCTGCGCAGCGCCAGCATCTCCTCCAGCACGTGCCGCGCGAGCGCGTTCAGCAGGACGCTCCTCGTCCTACCGTTCTTCGTCTTTTCGAGGTAGACGGTGCCGTTCTCCAGGTTCACGTTCCGCCACGGGAGCGTCATCGCCTCGCCCTTGCGCAGGCCCGTGAAGAGCAGGAACTTGAACGCGTTCGCCATGCTCCGGTTTCCCACGGAGTCCAGCGCTTCGAGGAATTTGGCTATCTCCTGATTCGACAAATACCGGTTTCTGGCGTTGTCCTCGCGGAACTTGTGCACGGATCGGGCAGGGTTGCGCTCGATGTACTCGCGCTCCACGGCGACCTGCAGCATGCGCGCGACGAGCGACAGGTATCGGTTCGCCGTGGCCGGGGCGTGGCTGGCCCTCACCGCGACGTGGAACTGCTGGACGTCCCGCGACGTGATGGCCGTCAGCTGCATCCGGCCGAAGCGCGGAACGAGCTCCTTGTTGATGCGGAGTTCGTCGTCGCGCCAGCTGCGCTTGTGCAGCTTCGCGTCCGGCAGGTACTCGTTCAGGGCGAAGTCCGCGAAGTTCGGTATGGCGGCCTTCGTCCGGCGCTCGGCCGAGGGGTCGTCGCCCCTGGATATCATGCTCTTCAGTTCGTGGGCGCGCGTCCTCGCCTCCTTCAGGCTGACGGACGGGAATTCGCCGATCCGGCACGACCGCTTCCTTCCGTTGAGGCGGTACCTCAGATAGAAGAAGCGCCGTCCGGTGTGGCCGACGAAGAGCCGCAGCCCGACGATGTCGCTGTCGCAGTACTCCATCTGGTGCGACGCGCTCGACGGGTCGTGCGCCGGTAGGGATTCCAGGTCCCTCTGCGTGAAGCGGAACTTCCTCGCCATCTCGCCATTGCCATTCATGTTGGGTGTCTCCTCGTTCGGGTTCGGTTGGGATGGGCGGGGCCGGGCGGCGCGCGGGCGCGGTTTCCCAGAGCGCAGTCTGGCTTGTCCTTTGCACGCGAGCTCATACGCCCTGCCCCCAATGATTTGTTAGGTTTTTCACGTTAGTTTCCGGTCCGCTTCCGGTGCCTACCGCGCAAAGGCCCTCGCCATCCGGGACTTCCGGCGGCAGGGTCGGCGCGGCGGCGATGGTCTCCCCCGCAGATGCGGACGGGCGGGCCGTGACCGCGGGCGCGTCTCGCGTCGGCGCGGCCCACGGTTCCACCCGTTCCACGGGAGAGAATGGGGGGTTCATACTTGCAGCGCGGCCCCTTCGGGCCGGATTGGCGGCCCGGCGGGCTGATCGGCCGCGGCCATTCGGCCGGGGCCGTCGTCCGGGGGCGTTGGAGTGGCGCTTTCGGGTGGCCGTCGCCTTGGACCACCCCCCGAACACGCCCTCATCCGCGAATGTCGCGACGGGCGCGCATCACCGATTGTTCTCAGGCTGATGCGCGTCTTCGCCAACTTCGCACTCAGTATCCCTCGCGCACGTCCTGCTCGAAGAGCTCTTGGGCGCGCGCCAGTTCGGCGTCCCAGTCGATGCCGCGCTCGTGGCACCAGTGGTGCAGTGCATTCACAATCGAGATGACGTATCCCTCGTCGTCCGTAGCGCCGTCGTATTCGCCCGGCGCGTATCCGTCACGGACGGCCCGCGCGTCGATGGCGGCGCGGGCGATATCGAGCATCGTCCCGCGCGCGCTCACGGTGGGTCCTTCGCGCGCTCGGGGTAGTCGATCAGGTACTCGCGCTGGATGACCTCGGCGAACTCCTCCCGGAGCGCGTCAACGTCGAGCGACGGGTCCATCGCGAGGAACGTGTCGCCGTTGTCGAGGCGCAGCAGGATGGTGATGGCGTGGATTTCATTGCTGAACTCTACTTCTGTCACGGTGCGTCCGACCAGCGTCTCGCGGATGCCTGCCAGCCGCGCCATGCCCTCTGGGGAGCGCATTGCCCTGTTAATGTCATTCATATCGCACAGGTCGCCCATGTCTCGTTTCCCTTGTGGTTGTGCGTAGCGGCGCTCCTTCACGCGTCATGCGTTGGCTGCCGCTCGCCGTCCTCGTTCCTTACTCCATGTTCCGTCATCTGGCGGATCGTTTCCGCCGCCTCTTCGTTGGAAGCAACCGGAATGCTCATGCCGCCGCCGAGCACGTACCAGCCGTCGGCCAGGTGCAACGCTCGCAGCGGCCCGGAGGTATCCAGATTGACGCCGTCGCTGAATCTCAGCATCGCCATTTCTCCTCTTCGTTGACGGTTACGACCGGCCATCCGATCCGTTGAATTCACTCTCCCCGAATGCGCGCACGGTCTCGCCGTCGAGCGTGACGCGCGCGGTGCGGTGGTACCGGTCCATCCATCCGCAGAAGCGGTCGATGACATCCTTCAGCGTCTCCGGCGTGTAGTCCAGCGTCAGGCAGCTTCGGGGGAAGCTCGCGTCCCACTGCTGGAAGAACCCGCCCTTGAATCCCTTGTCGCGGAAGTGCGCCAGCGTGAACTGCGCGCGCCACTGGAAGATGCAATCGGGCTGGAGTGCGAGCCGCGTGATGCGACCGTACATATGGCGGACGCGCTCCAACACGGCGTTGGGTTCTTTGCTGCGCTGCGCCCATCCGATGTACTCGCACGATCCGCTTCCGAACGCCTTGCTCCGATGCGTCGTGACAATCTGCCACACAACGGGGTGCTCGTCGGCCCATTTCAGGACGGCTTCATCCGCCTGGAAGCCCGACTCGATCTCCGGTCTCACGTCCGAGCGGAAGATTCGCCGCCGGACGGTCTGCACAGTTGCCTTCATTGCGAATTCCTTTCGGGGTTGGCCCGTCCGCTGCGACGCTCACGCGTCGATGCAGTCGGGGCGGCTGTCCTTGTATGAGTAGAAGCTGCCGTTCGGTGCCAAGATGACGTGGTCGAGCAATCTGATGCCCAGCAGGGCACCGGCCCGCGCGACGTTTCGCGTCACGTCGTCGTCCTCGCGCGACGGCGTCACGTCGCCGGAGGGGTGATTATGCGAGAGCACGAGCCCGTTCACCGCGCCCGATACCAGCGCCGCGCGGAACACATCTCGCGGCTGCACCGGCGTTCCGTTCACCGTCCCGACGCTGATTAGGTGACGTCCGATGGGCCGATTCTTCGTGTCCAGGAAAATGGCCACCATGTGCTCGCGGTCGGCCGCAGCGATGTCCTTCAGCATTCGCGCCACGTCCGCCGGGGCGCTGAGTGCGGATCCCTCGACGGTCCCGTCCTGGACCAGTTGCAGCCGGTACAAAGGGATGCTGTACGGCGCGGTTCCGCCGTCAGCGTCCCCGCATGTCTTTGCCTTCATCGTCGATTTCCTTTCAGTATTCGTCGGGCAACAGGATCGTCGTGGCCTGGCGGGAATGCTTGTCGTCTATCTCCGCGTCCGTGATGATCCATATCTTCGTGCCGTCGCCGAGGCGGTATGCGCTCAGAAGCCGCGCGCCCGTTTGCAGGGCCGCGTCGTTCGATTGCTTGTCCTCGTCGCACAGATCGCCCCAGTCGCCGCGGGCATGACGCGCCAGGTATTCGAGGCCGTTGGACTTATTGCGTTCCAAGGCCTCAAGCGCTCCAGGTGTCGCTACGAGCGGACCCAAGTTGAATTTGGGCGTCGGGCGTGCGCCGCACGGCACCGCGCCCTTCTCATCGTGTCGATTCATGTGGCTCCCTTCCATGTTGTGCCCCCGGCGGCCGCGCATCCGGCCATTCGACTCCGCCCCGAGCGAAAGGCGAACCGCCCATCGCCGCGGTGGAACGAGTGGACCGGTGGCACGCGGGCCGCCGGAGACGCGAAGGGCCGGACGCCATCGCTGGCGTCCGGCCCGAAAACCAAAGCGGCCGCGCATCGCGGCGCGGCTTTTTCTGCGTTCCTATGATCCGGTGACTCGCTTACGCGAAGGCGGGTTCGGCGTTGGCGGGAGCGGATTCCGTCCCCGACGCCCCCATGCCATCCGATTTCGGCGGGGGCGGGGGCAGCCTCCTGAGCCGCTTGATCATCGACGGCCGCGGCTTGGCTTCGCCGTCCGAAGACGTCACGTCCGGCGGCTTCGCGTCGCCCGCCTGCGCGGCCTCATTCTTCTTACGCGCCGGGCGGAACTTCGTCTCCGGCGACGGCGGGTGGAGGGGCATCGTCAGCGGATGGCCGTCGTCCTTCAGGACCGGCGCGGCCTCGCGCATC
>CAIYET010001112.1 GCA_903925285.1 Candidatus Hydrogenedentota bacterium
TCTCTGCATTTTTCCCGCAACATGAGGCGTTTCTCGCCAACACCAACGTTTCATAATTCATAATTCATAATTAGCGATTCCCTGTCGGAATTCAGAGATTATGCGGCTTGCTCGTTGTCATGACCCGTACCGAGAATTCTCTTGGCGAGGGCTGCACCACGCGGGTCTTGATATGTCTTTTTCAACAACGTGCAACATGCAAGCGCGTTGTCGAGCCAACCGAGGCTGTAGAGGCACCTTGCGCGGACATAGACGAGGCTTCCTCTGCTTCGCAGCCCGACTTTGTCCCATTCGGGCATTGCTTCTGCACATGTCAGCAGCAACAAGGCGCCAGCATAATTCTTATTTTGAAACGACCGCACTGCTTGATCATAGAGTTGCTTAACCGTGGTGGAACCCATGATTTCCCCTTGAGTGAGAACTGCGTCATCTTAAACCCCTCGGACACCCCGAATGGATTTATACTGCTATCTTAACAGAGTTACAGCGGTCAATGCAAAAGGCCTGCGTCAAAAAACCTCCAACTCTTCATTCGCGGTAGGGATGGCCCTTAACTACCGCGAATGCTTCAGCCCCCAATCCCAAACACATACAACCGCCCAGCATGCCGCACGTAAAGCCGGCCCCCACACACCACCGGATGCGCAAACGCCAGTTCATCACTTTCATGTGTCGCCTGGAAATGACTCACAATCTCCATCTGGTCCTTTCCCGGCGCAATCAAAAACATCTCCCCTTGCTGCGACAATCCATACAACATCCCATCCGCGTACGTCAACGACAACTTTCCCGTCTTATTGTCCCGGTACCGCACATTCCCGCTCAGAAGATCAACACAGAAGAACCCCTTCCCACCCGACCGGCACGCACTGCCATAAAGGCAGTCATTGAACAAAATCACGCCCCCATGGCAATTATCGACCGTCTGATTCCACCACAACTCCTTAACCCCATCCACCGCGTCATTGATCTGCAGCAACCGGCCACCCGCCGAATGCCCACTGCTGACAAACACATACCCATCCCGGAATATCGGCGTCGTCACATTCTGATCGTTCCGATTCGGATGCGGATACGACCAGCGCAATTTTCCCGTCGCCACATCCACGCCGATCACCGACTTCTGCGTCAACGCAATCAACAATCGCACGCCTTTGTAGGTCGCCAGCACCGGCGAACAATACGCCGCCGTCTCCTTCAAATCCGCATTCGTCCAAATCGTCGCGCCCGTGTGCTTGTCCAACGCCGCAACCAACGCCTTGTCGCCACCAGGCAGACAAAACAAGCGATCCCCCTCGATCGTCAGATTCTCCGCCATGGCCCATGTTCCCGCCTGCGCGCCAAACGTCGATTGAAGGTCCACATGCCATACCTCCTCGCCCGTCTTCGCACGAAACGCGGCAATCCGCCCCATCGGATTCATGTGATACACCACGCCGTCGCTATACGTAGGCGTCGTCCGCGCACCCGGATACGGCCCCGTCCACGTCCCGCCATTGGACACCTTCCACACCAGTTCCCCCACTCCGTTCAGCGCGATCAACTTCTCTTCCGCATCGAAATCGCCAGCCGTGAAGATCATCCCCTCCGCCACCGACACGCCCGAAAAGCCAACGCCGCATGCGTCATACGTCCACAACAAAGGCGGCCCGTTTTCCGGCCATTTCTTCAACAAGCCCGTCTCGGTCGATATGTTGTCCCGGTTCACCCCGTGAAACTGAGGCCACGACCCCAGATTCCGATCCTCCCCTCCCCAAGCCGAGATCCCCATCAACAACCCAAAAACAAACATCAAAATAGAAACCTGCCCACCAAATCGCATCGATCACACTCCAGACTAATTGCCAACCCATCGATCTTCACATGCCGCTGGCTGTATCCTAGTCTTCGAGAATCACAAACGACAAACGAACGGAGACGCCACGATGAGAGCAACCCAAGCGACAACCCGAAACACGTTCGCGGCGCTAATCATTCTCTTCACAAGCCTTGACCTCGTATATGCCGCAGAACCAGGATTGGACAAAACCATGTTGATCGACGTAACCACCACCGGCGCCACACCCAACGATGGCCAGGACGATACCCTTGCCGTATTGGCCGCGTTCGAGAAATGCAGAGCGGAAAAGGCCCAAGGCGTTGTGTTTCCAAAAGGCCGCTACGATTTTCACGAAAACGCAAATCCCAATTCACCGCGCATGAGCTTGCCCATCGGAGACATGCACGGCATCACCATCGACGGCCAAGGTTCCGAACTCATCTTTCACGGTATCACCGCATGCTTCGGTTTCGGACGCTGCTCGGAGATTACCGTGAAGAACATAATCATCGACTGGGAACGCCCGCCATTTTCCGTCGGCCCCATCACCGCCGTCGGCGACACGTGGTTCGACGTCGAGGTCTTTCCGGAATTCCCCGTCCAAGGCGGCGAGATCGTCCAAGCCTTCATGGACTACGAACCCGACACCGGCCTGCCATGCCGCCACGGACTCGACGTCTACAGTCTCGAAAAACCCATGAAAACCGAACTCGTCCGGCCGCAAACCCTCCGCGTTGCCTTGCCCGCGAACACCCAACCCATAACCACAGGCAAACTCGCCGTCCTCCGCCACCAAGTCTACGCCTACAACGCCTTCGCAGCCGACCACAGCCAGAAAATGACCTTTCAAGACATCACCGTCTACACCTGTCCCGGCATGGCCTTTACCGGGTTTGGCTGCGAAGATATGACGCTCGACCACTGCGTCGTCCAACCCAAACCCGGCTCGCGACGCCTCATCTCCGTCACCGCCGACGGAAGCCACTTCGGCGGATGTACGGGCAACCTCATTGTCAGGAACTGCCTCTTCGACGGACAAGGCGACGACGCGATCAACATGAAAAGCGGACTCTTCCTCAATATCGTGCAAATCATCGACCCGCGTACCGTGCTCGCGCGACACAACCTGAACATGCTCTCGACACCCGATCCCGGTGACGACATCGAACTCACGCCGCAGGACACGCTGCTCGCCTACGCAACCGTCAAAGTCCAAACCGCGACCATCGAGCCGGACGGTTTCACCTGCCGCGTAACCTTTCAGAACCCCATGCCCGACGGCGTCAAACTCGGTGACATGCTCGCCAACGCGTCCAAACTTCCCCACGCTCGCATCACGAATTGCACCTTCCAACGCAACCGCGCTCGAGGCATGCTCATCCAAATCCGCGACGCCGTCGTCGAAAACTGCACATTCAAAGACGTCACCTCCGCAGGCATTTTGATCATCGCCGAGACCGTCCATTTCTACGAAAGCATCCCTGCCCGCCACGTGACCATACGCAACAACACCTTCGACCACTGCAACTACGGCGCAGCCATGGCGCGCGGCGTCATTTCCATAGAAGGCATCGCCCCCGGCTGGAAAGACGCGCCCCTGCCCGGCGTATTCCGCGACATCGCCATCGAAAACAACCGAATCGATCGCTCCGACAACGCCGCCATCTTCATCACCGCAACCGACACCGCAACCATTACCGGGAACGATATCAAAGGCGTATCCGACAAACCCACCCATGAATCATGTACCGCCGCCATCCACATTCAGTCCAGCAAGAACATCATCCTGAAAAACAACCGCATAGACCTCGCCCAACAAGGCGCCGCCTGCAAAACCATCCTCCACCTGGCAGAAGACAACGAATTATCAACAATAGTAATAGATTGACATAGTTGTAGTAGTTTGCAGTACCAACGCAGCCGCCGCCGTTTCGGACTAAGGATGAAGGATGAAGGATGAAGGATGAAAAAAGGCTGTAGGCTGTAGGCTGTAGGAAGTGCGAGGTGCGATCTCAAATTTGAGATTTGAGATTTGAGATACGAAGCGCCTTCATCCTTCATCCTTCATCCTTGTCCATGATTACTGCTCGGCCATTCGTGGTAAACAGCCGTATCTGATAGAATGCGGCGTTTTCATATTTAGGCTTTAGGCTTGAGGCTTTAGGCTGTAGGCAGTGCCTACA
>CAIYET010001113.1 GCA_903925285.1 Candidatus Hydrogenedentota bacterium
ACCGACTAGCGCCCGTGCCCGCATCGAAGATCGGCATGGAGCCGCCGCTCGGAGAAGCAGCTTACTCAACCAGCCTCATTGTGGATTGGTCGCGATGATGCGCGCTATCTGGCTTGCGCCTCATAACATCCATCTTGAGGTTACGATAGAGAGCCTAAAGGAACTCGACCTTTGCTCACTCATTGTCGTTTGGTACGAGGCGTACCGGGATATAGACAGCGCGGTTCTCGACGTAGTAGGTCAGATTGAACCGGACCTCGTAATTTACACAGGGCAAAACTCCCATATCAAAGTTGGCACAGAAGCCATTTGCCGGATCAAACAAATCTGCCCGGTCGTTGCGATGATACATGATGGCTCCGATTCATCGTGGGCACCGCTTCTGCATGAGTACCGCGAGCGCGATGCTTGCTCGTGCGTCGTCAACATAGACGGCAACAACGAATGGGAACACGGCCCCAACGACATCACGGCGCTCACGCCAATTCCAACGAGGTTCTACGAATGAGAATCCTGTGGCTCACGACATCGACAAATAACACCCAAACTTTTGTCGGGTCTTTGCAGATGCTCGGCGAGCATGACATTGTTCCGTTTGCCTACGACCGAAAATATTTCGAGGCTTTGAATCAGGTTCGTCAAACCAACCCTGGCGAATTTGAAGACATCCGAACTGGCCGCAAGCCGTGGCACCCGTCGCGCGACCGCATCGCCATGGACAACGAAATGCTCATGGAGTGCAAGATCGGGAAGCCCGACGTAATCATTTACGTGTCGGCATGGCAAGGCGCGTTCGTCCCGCTGAATGACACGCTGGGCGAGCTTAATTCCATGGCCCCCGTGATCCATCTACTTAATGACGGGCAGGACCCGCCATGGTGGACCGGCGACGAAAACCGGCCAGGGCAACTCTACGAGTTTGATCGGCGCGGACAGTTCAGCCTCACAGTCAACATTGACGGCGGGCATCGCTGGCCTGGCGGGAGTGACTGGCCCACCACCGAAATGTACAAGCAATACGGCGAACACACTGACGAGAAATGGCCGCACCTAAAAGGCAAATGCATGACGCTTCTCACGCCGCTTGATCTGCGGTACTACCGCCCCACTGGCCTAGCCTTTGGCGAGCGCCCGTACTCCATCGGATATTCCGGGAGTCCATCAAGCGCGACACGGGCCGCAATCATAAATCGTTTGCAGCGCGTGCAAGGCTTCAACTACCGCCAGCGCGACGAGACCGGGAATCCGAACAGTTACGCCGAGCATATCGGCTTCCTCCAATACACTCAGGTTTCCGTCAACGTCCCGTTCACAGGATCGGGAGTGGAGAGGCAGGTAAAGGGCAGGGTGCTAGAGGCCGGGTTTGCGGGTTGCTGTTGCCTAGAATGGCAATCGAGCACCATTGAATCATGGTTCACACCACGCCTTCACTACTGGCCCTATCACTCAATCGAGGAGTGCGCGGAGATGGCGGAGTGGTTGGAACACCATCCGAAGATCGCGGAAGATATCGGGCGGGCGATGAAGGCAGAACTTGAAGCCAAGCATCATCCGCGCGTGTTTTGGGAAACCGTTTTGGGAGCCGTGAAATGACTG
>CAIYET010001114.1 GCA_903925285.1 Candidatus Hydrogenedentota bacterium
GAGGTGCTCAAACCCTATGTTCATCAGATACCCGGCTTTGTCGCTCATAGTTTCGGCGGCTCCCCGGAGATCCTGAAGGAGATTCTGAAAATGGGCGGCTACGTTTCATTTTCAGGAACCGTCTGCAACCTGAACGCAACAAAGGTCAGGCTCGCCGCGAAGGAGACACCTGCAAGCCATCTTTTAGTTGAGACCGACGCACCTGACATGTTTCCTCTCGGAGGAACATCCATCGGGAACGACCCCACCAACAAGCCCGTCAATCATCCAGCCAATCTCCCCCTCATCCTGCGCGAGGTCGCCCTCTTACGTGGCATCGCACCAGAGGAACTCTCGGACATCACCGGCGCCAACGCCAGGCGGCTGTTTCTTTGAGACGCAGTGTCTGTGAATTCTTTCGGTCAAGTTTCGAGCTTCAAAATTCAAAAGCCGCATCCCTGTTTCGGTGCAAGTACTGGGAGTATAGGCGTCCTCGCCTGTACAGCGAAGCGCCTGGTGTATGAGACTTACGATCTGATAGTCGTTTCGAAAGGTGCTGTACGGTCACAGAACAGGCGGGGACGCCTATTCGCCCAGCTTTTATGCCAAACTCAATAAACCGGAGATGCGCCCAATTTCAAGTATCTTTTCATTTCAGCTTGCTTTGCTAATCAGAAAGCGCAAAAATTTACACATCGCTGGCAAGGTTGCCAGTAAAAGCCACGCGCGGCACATTAAACGTTGTGACACATATGAAGAATGAACTGAGACAACTCTCGGAACGGCATGGGTTCACGCTGTCGCCACCGGCACCAGCGGACGTCATTGCTCACGCACAATCCGAGTTTGTTCTGCCTCATGCGCTTTGTGAGCTCTTTGGGGTCGCGAATGGCCTTCAACACGAATGGTTCAGAATCCCACCTCTGCACGATCCGAATCTCAGCAAGCGGACTTGGGATAGCCTCCAAAGAATGAACGACCCGGAAAAGTCGAAGTTCCTGCGAAGTCACCCAGAGGCGTTCAACGGTTTCACTTTGTTTGCCGAACTGAGCGGCTCAGACTGTGCAGCGATCAGAACAGAAGACGGCTCAATCTGGTTCAGTCAAGACGGAGTTCTCAACGAGACGAGCATGAGTCTCATTGAGTTCATCGAAACATGCTTGCGTGAAGTGGACGAATTATGAAGGTCACAACCAACAAGTCCAGGTTACCTCGCGTTCCGCTCGGAACCTGACTTGTGACGTTCGGAAGTGTGGGGAGAAAAAGATTGGAGCAACGATATGGAAAGACGACTGACAACGCCAGACGAAATTCTACAGGCGGCACTGAAAATGGAAACGCAAGCTCGCGATTTCTATGCGGAGTTAGAGAAAAACTGCTCCGTGGACTTCGTGAAGGACCTGTTGCTGACGCTCCAGAACGAAGAGTCTAAGCACGTGCATTTGATCCAGAAGATGCTCGGGAGAGTTGAGGCTGGCTAAAGCATAGGCGGACAGGCCATTCTCACTCGTTTCGCGTCACGGGCTCTTAAGCTCGGCAATTGCCTTTAAAGCAGCAACATCCTTGTCGGAAAGCGAGCCTTTAAAACGAATGGGAGACAAAGGCTTTCCTGTATAGATCGCACGATAGAGGACAAGACCTGCCAAGCACGATCCTGCGAAGGACGGATGGGAGTTATCTTTGACATGGAGGAGCAATCCCGGATTCTTCGCATAGCTGATTGCCCAGGCGTCGCCGACAGGCGCAACCGTAGCGCCGCCCGGAATATCTGAGGCCA
>CAIYET010001115.1 GCA_903925285.1 Candidatus Hydrogenedentota bacterium
CGCTTTGGATAAACAGGTCGCGGGCCGATCCAAAGCGGCGTCGTTGCCGCCGCACTCCAAATAGCAACCGGCTGAGATGTGACCGTTCTTGCAGAGGACGTTCGTGTCTAGAAAGCGGATCTTCGTATGTACGTTAAAGTCATTTTCATAACGATACTGGCTGCGGTATTCGGCGCGAGCGTCGGCGCCTTAGCGCAGGACGTCATAATGTTGGAGACGGACTCCTTCGTTCTCGGCGTGAGCGTTGACGGTCATGTCGCAAAGTTCATAGACAAGCAATCAGGCATCGACTACTGCGATAGCAGATTAGGCGCGGCATTCGCGACAGCCCGAAGCGCCGGGAAGACTTTTCCGGCCACCGCAGTGACTTTTGAGCACGATCAACTTATGGTGATCTTTGCCGGCCTCGATGGGCGCGCCGTCTTTCGTGTAGTTCCGGAGCACCGGCGTTTGAGCTTCGAGGTCATATCCTTCACTTGCGACGACGCGGAGGAACTTCTTTTTGCACAGATCCCGCTCACGTTGAAAGGCAATCCTACGGAGCCTTTTGGCGTAAGCCCACTGGCACTCAATCTCAATACCAACTGCTTTCAAATTCCTGGATTGTCTTCTGGCCTGCCAGGCTTTATCGCCTGCAAGCGGTTTGGTTTCACGGGGGCGCGGGGAGCGGTTGTGGCGTGTCCCGCAGGCGAATTGCGCGATGCGCTGAAGGATGCCGTGAAGTCATCTCCCGACTTGGCCTGTTCGCCTTTGGGCGGCCCTTGGGCGTTGAATGCGCCCATCAATCAGGGGTCCTACCTCATCGCCATGGACGAGTATGTGACCGAGGAAAACGTCGGCAAGTGGATTGCCGCCGCGCGAGCCGCAGGAGCGAGCCAGATTGATCTTCATGGCGGCAAGGCTTTTCGCTGGGGCGACTTCGAGGTCAGTAAGGAAATCTATCCGCGCGGTCGCGACAGTCTGAAGGCGGCGGTGGACGCCATCCATGAGGCCGGATTGGCCGCCGGCCTGCACACGTACGCGTTCTTCATCGCGAAGGAAACTCCGTGGGTGACGCCAGTGCCCGATCCGCGTCTTGCCATGGACGCTACCTTTACCCTCGCCAGCGATATTGCAGAAAACGCGGACACCGTTACCGTCGCCGAAAGCACCGAGTCCATGTCTGCCGTCACGGGGTTCCAAGTCCGTAACAGCGCGATGCTCCGGATCGACGACGAACTCATCACGTATACTGGCGTTGAAAAGCAGCCTCCTTTTGCGTTCAAGGGTTGCGTCCGGGGCGCCTACGGCACGCGTGCCGCACGCCATCCCAAGGGAACGAAGGCACAGCACCTCAAGGAGTGCTTTGGTTTGTTCGTGCCAGAGGGCGATTCCTCACTCTTCACGGAGGTGGCCCAACGCACGGCGGATTTGTACAACGCCTGCGGTTTCGACATGCTCTACCTGGATGCGCTGGACGGATCGGATATTCTCGCGGGTCCGCAATATGCCTGGCACTACGAAGCCAAGTTCGTCGATGAATTGATCCACCATATCCAAAAGCCTGCCGTGATCGAGATGAGCACGTTCTCGCATCATCTCTGGCGCGCGCGTTCGCGCATGCAGGCATGGGACTGCGCGCAACGATGCGTCAAGGCGTACGTCGACTGCCATGTTGCCAATAACGCGCAGTGGAAAGCCGCGTTCTTCCCGACCCACTTGGGGTGGTGGGGATGCTTC
>CAIYET010001116.1 GCA_903925285.1 Candidatus Hydrogenedentota bacterium
GCCTAAAGCCTAAAGCCTGAGTAGTGAAGGGAGCGTTCACGCCAGTGATAAACGTGGGCATTATCGGATGTGGCCGCATTGCGGATCTGCACGCATTGGGCTACAGTACCAACCCGGACGCGCGCATCTTCGCCGTCTGCGACGAAAACGCCGAGCGCGCCGAACAACGCCGTCTCCAATGGGGCGCCGAACGCGCCTACACCGATTACCGCCAGTTGCTGCACAACCCCGATATCGACGCAGTCGAGGTATTGACGCCCTACGAAACGCATGAAAAAATCGTCGTCGAATCCCTCAAGGCCGAGAAACACGTCGCCGTCCAAAAACCCATGACCACCAACCTCAAAAGCGCCGACCGCATGGTCCTCGCTGCGAAAACGTCCGGCACAATATTCAAGGTCACCGAATGCTACGTCTGCTACCCCCCCATCGTCTTCGCAAAACAACTCATCGACGCCGGCGCCATCGGAGAACCCGTCGGCATGCGCATAAAATACGTGTGCAGTCCCCTCGGCGGCTGGTCCGTGCCCGCCCACACGATCCAACAGCAACTCGCCAAAGCCAGCAAAGGGTTCGGACTCGAAACTTTCGATCACGGACACCACGAATGGGCCACCGCGTGGCACCTGCTCGGACCCGTCGAACGCGTTTCGGCATGGATCGATTCCACCGACGGCGTGATCGACTGTCCCGCTACAATCATGTGGAAATGCCATGGCGGCAAACGCTACGGCGTCTGCGATTTCATGTACAGTGCCGACCTCCAAATCCCATCCGAATACTACGCGAACGACGAATGGTACGAAGTCACCGGCTCGCGCGGCATCATCCAAATCCATCGCGGGACCGGCCATATCGTCGCCAACCCGATTGTCAGCCTCTACAACGAAAAAGGCTGGACCCATTACAACGATATCCCCGCCGATTGGTCCGAAGGATTCATCGGCGCGACGCGGAACTTCATCGCCGCCATTCAAGGCAAGGAAGCACCCCTATTGACCGGCGAACAAGGCCGCGAGGTGCTCAAATTCGCCTTCGCGATCGCGCGATCCGCCTCCAAACGCCGCGAAGTCTACGTCGACGAACTCGACCACACCTTTGCGTTCCTGCACACATGGAATCAACGCCGCAGAAGCCGACGCGACGTGATTGTCGGACGCCGCCCGCGCATTTCGATCCGCGATCTCTTCGTCCGTACCGCGCCCTACGCGCCCCAGGCCCACGAACTCATGCAACGCCTCCACGAACGCTTCGACCCCACCCGCTCCGAAGGCTGGAACGCCGTCATCGGCCTCGAACTCCTCCCCGAAGCCGGCGTCGAATGCGAAAAATACGGACTCTACTTCCGCGACGGCAAAGTCGAAATACGACAAGGCGAACTACCCACAAACGCCGACCTCACCCTACACGCCACCGCCGGCCTATGGGCCGCCATCCTACTCGGCAAAATGCACATCGAAACCGCCGCCCTACGCAACCGCATCCAATACGAAGGCCACGCTGAACAAGCCCTCCGCCTACGAGCCGTACTACGACTCTGATAAAAAGGGATCTTCCGGATTTGCAGGTATATTCAGAATCTTGGGTGTGCCGGAAACTCGTCAGCGGATACGTAACGCGCGGTTCAGCCCGTAGCGCAAGGCGATGCCGAGAGGGGAATCGAGCAGGGCGAGCGCGTCGAGTTGGCCGACGACTTTCGCACGAAAGATGTCGGGCGTGTCGGTGTTGTCGATCCAAATGCGGCGAAGGGTCCAACGGTCGCTGCTGGGCGGGTTGACGCCGTAGCGATTCGAGACGGCGTAACGGTAGCCCGCTTCCCGAACCAGACGGACACTCATGGCATTGTAGTCGGCGAGCGAGCCGTAGGGATAGGCGAAGGCTTCGGGCGCGCAGCCGAGTTGTTCGGCGATCATGCGCGCGCTTTCGGCGATCTCGCGCCGCTGGTCCTCTTCGCCGAGTTGCGACAGATGCGGGTGGGTCATGGTATGCGCACCGATGTCGATACCGGCCGCAGCAAGGGCGCGGACTTCGTCCCAGGTCATGAGCGCGCCGACGGCCGGGTCTTCGCCGGAAACCATCACGCCGCCCATGCGGCCGGTACAGATGAAACAGGTCGCGGGCAAGCGAAGCGCACGCAACACAGGCGCGGCGTTTGCCAGGTTGTCGCGGTAGCCATCGTCGAATGTGATTGCGACGCCTTCGCAACCGTCGGCGGCTTCGCGTAGCGAAATGACGCGCGCGTTTGCGGCGAGCCACTCGATTTGCGCGGCGAAATCGACAGGTGTCACATTCATGTCATGCACGCGCGCACCGACGCTGTGATACGTGAGGATACGCGCGCCCACGTGTCGGACGAATCCGCCCGCCATACCCACGGCCCGTTTCGTCGCGCGCTTGAGCAACTTCTTAACGCGAGGTCCCGCCGCCAACGGCCTTCTCCTTTGCGGTAATCATGCCCCACGTATACCCGCAGGCATATGCGCAGTACGCGGCGAACCGCATAGTTTGTCCACGCGTCAACGCCAACAACAGGCGCACCGGAAAACGCGCGACGCGATACGCAAGTGTCGTCTTCGGACGGAAATCGGATTCGGCCAGCGTCTCGCTCGTCTCATAGACGCTCTCCGGCTGAAACTTGCGCGCGTAGGCGGAACCGTATCCGTTGCGGAAAAAAATGCGCAACAGACTGCGCCAACCGTCCGGCAGCGGGTGATGGATACGCGCGTTTGGCGCGAGGACGACGCGGTAGCCCGCCGCGCGAAGCCGCACGCGCAGGTCGGGATCAAGCCCGCGCAATAAGTCCTCGCGTTCGCGCCCGATGTGGTCAAACGCCCGGCGCGGGATCGCGCAGCAACCGTGGCATGCAAAATCGCTGTCCGTGACACGGTCGACGACAGGCGTGTCGAATCGCGGGAACTGTTCCGCCGCGCGACGCTGGAACGCAGACGCGTCCGGGCCGATGACGATACTCGCGCCGGCCATGCCGATGGACGCGTCGGTATCGAGCACATCCACGAGCCGTTGAAAGACCGTTTCGTCGGCGACGCAACTGTCGTCGTCGAGGATGAGTAGGATTTCGCCATGCGTTTGGTCCGCGCCCCGATTGATCGCCTTGCCTTGCGGCGAAACGCCTTTGACCATGCACAGTTCGAAATCGCGGAAGGTCTGGCGTTTGATGCTCTCGACAAGTCGGGGCACGGCCCCGCCGCGAAAAGCATCCAATGTCGGGATGATGACGGAGACGCGCGGCTTCTTCGATTCGGACACGATGCAACGCTCCATTTGCGCCTATGCGCATAGCCAAGGTACCATGGTGCATGGGCGCTGTCAACCCAGAGAATAGAATGCGAATTCAGAATACAGGAGTCAGAATTCAGAATGACAACAGGTTACGGTATCGTTCGAAGCGCGAAAGCATTCACCGGTGCGAAGAGTCGCCGAGTCTCGTGTGCAAGTCCACTGTCTTCAACATTCTGAATTCTGACTCCTGAATTCTGACGGCCTTCTTTAGGTTCAAGGCATCGGCTACATCATGATTGCGATTGTCAATTACGGCATAGGGAATCTCGATTCCGTCGCCCGCGCGTTTCACAAGGTCGGCGCGGATCCGGTCGTTACGACCGATCCGACCGAACTCGAGCGCGCGGACGGTATTGTGTTGCCCGGCGTCGGCTCGTTCGACCAGGCCATGAACACGTTACGCGAACACGGACTGTTGCCCGTGCTCGAGCGTCGCGTTGTCGCCGAGAAGACGCCCGTGCTCGGCATTTGCCTCGGTATGCGGATGTTCGCGCGCCATAGCGAAGAGGGCGTCACCGAGGGCCTTGGCTGGCTCGATGCCCAAACCGTGCGGTTCGCGCACGACACCGCGCAATTCAAAATCCCCCACCTCGGCTGGAACGATGTCCAGCGACTGCACGAAAGTCCGCTGCTCCAAGGTATCCGCGAAGACGCCCCCTTCTACTTCGCCCATTCCTACCACATCGTCTGCCACGAGCAAGACGACGTGCTGGCACGGACTGAATACGGGACTTCGTTCGTGTCCGCAGTCGAACGCGGGAACATCTTCGGCACGCAGTTTCACCCCGAAAAAAGCCATGCGAACGGACTGTGCATGGTCCACAACTTCGTGGAGCGATGCCGCCGTGCATAAAGTTCGCGTCATACCGGTGTTGTTGTTGCGCGGTTGGGGACTCGAAAAAAGCATCCAGTTCGCGACGCCCAAATACGTCGGTTGCCCCATCAACGCCGCGCGCGTGTTCAACGGAAAGAACGTGGACGAACTGTTCCTCCTCGATATCGTCGCCACCGAAGAGCAGCGCGGCCCGCAAATAGACGTCGTGCGCCAGATCGCCGAGGAATCGTTCATGCCATTCGCGGTGGGCGGCGGGATTCGCACCGTCGCGGCCATGTGGGAACTGCTCAAGGCCGGGGCCGACCGCGTCGTGATCAACTCGGCCGCCATCGAAGACCCGGACCTCGTCACGCGTGGCGCGGACCGTTTCGGGCGGCAGTGCATGGTCGTTTCGATCGACGTTCGACGGCATGCGGACGGACGCTACGAGGTGTTCACGCACGCCGGACGAAACGCCACCGGCCTCGATCCGGTCGAAACCGCCGTCCGCATGCAACGCCACGGCGCGGGCGAAATCTTCCTGACCTCGATCAATCACGACGGCGTCATGGACGGATACGATATCGATCTGACCCGGCGCGTCGCGGACGCGCTGACCATCCCCGTCATCGCATGCGGTGGCGCGGGCAGCGTCGCACACCTCGCCCAGGCCGCCTATGAAGGCCACGCAGCCGCAGTGGCGGCGGGCGCGTTTTTCCTCTTCTACGGCAAGCGGCGCACCGTCCTGATCACGTATCCGACCGACGACGAACTCCGCGCCCATTTCCGTTCCGAACACATCCGAACCAAGGATCCGATGAGCATTATCGACACCCATTTGGCACGCCTCTAGGAGCAAATACGTGACGACCCAGATTTGCGCGCGATGCATCATGGACAGTACCGTACCAGGCGTCCGGTTCGACGAACATGGCGTCTGCAACCACTGCCGCATCCACGACAACCTCGAACGCGCGTTTCCCATCGGCGACGAAGGCGCGCGCATCCTGCAAGGCGTCGCTACGAAGGTTCGCAAGGTCGGCAAAGGCCGCAAATACGATTGTATCGTCGGTGTCAGCGGCGGACGCGACACGTCGTATTGCCTCTACTACGTCAAAGAGGTCATGAACCTGCGCCCGCTCGCGGTCCATTTCGACAACGGCTGGGATTCCGAAACCGCGAAGACCAACCTGAGCCGCGTGTGCGACACGCTCGATGTCGACCTCCACACGATCATCATGGATTGGCCCGAATCGCGCGAATTGACCAATTGCACCATCCGCGCATGCGTCCCCTACATCGACCTCACCGACGACGTCGGCATCGCAAGCGCCCTATACCGCACCGCCGCCAACGAAGGAATCCGCTACATCATCCTCAGCCATTCGTTTCGCGAAGAAGGCATCACCCCACTCGCGTGGAACTACATGGACGCCCGCTACACCCGCGCCTTGATCAAACGCTTCTGCCGCATGAAACTCGTCCACTTCGACAACGTCGATATCCACCACATGCTCTACTGGAGTTTCATCAAGGGCATTCGCATCGTCAACATCACCAATCACTACGACGATACCGGCGACAAGATCGAGAAGCTCTTGGCCGAGCGCTTCGGCTGGATCGACACCGGCCAGCACCACATGGACAACGAGATATTCGCACTCGTCTACTACTACGCACGGCACAAATTCGGATTCGACTGGCGCATCGTCGAACTCGCCGCCAAAGTCCGCACCGGCGTAACCTCGCGCGAAGACGCCCTGCACGCCCTGCAAACCAAACCCTTTTTCGAAAACGAAGACTTGGTCAACTATTGCCTAAAAAAACAAGGCTTCTCGCGCGAAGAGTTCGACCAAATCCTCGCTGCCCCCAACAAGTATTTCTACGACTACCCGTCCTACTACCCGCTGCTGCGCGCCCTGCGCTTGCCCATCAAGCTGCTCTGCCGCGCACACGTCCTCCCCGCACACGCCTACGAAAAATTCTTCGAGACGATGTAGATCTAGAAGGGATTCGGAATGCAGGCGTCAGGCAATCCGCCCAGGCCCCCGGCCCTCCATTTGCCAAAACGTGCGCATACAGGGCATGATATGGATAGGAAGTAGTAGCGGAGCCGGGCTATGGTTTTTTCGGTTGTCATAAGTGAGGAAGAAAGCGGCTTTGTTGGGCGTTGCCGCGAGTTACCCGAAATCGTCGGAGCGGGCGATACTATCGAGGCATGTTGCACGAACGTCCGCGAAGCGTTTGTCGCTTATCTCGAAGAGCATGGCACAACGGCGCTCGAATCCACTGCGCGGAAGGTCGAAGGTTCCCATCGCGATCATGGCGAGTATTTCAGCCTCAACTGACCCAGGCAATTTTCGCCATGCGCATCCGTGGGGCGAGTTGAGGGCGCGTGTATCCGCTCGGGGAGTCCAATGGCTCCGGCTACCGGAATCCGGCTCCCCCCCTCAAGTGGGGATCTCCGATAACCCGGAAATGGCGTCTCGACTCACCGAGGCCCTCGAAGCTTACTTCTCCGGCGTCCGAACCGAATTCCACGACATCCCGCTCGATCTCGTCCATGGCACCGTGTTCCAGCGGGCCGTGTGGGAGGGCGCGCGTGCCATTTCTTGGGGTACGCTGGAAACCTATGCTGGCCTCGCGGCGCGAATCGGCCACCCAAAAGCTGTGCGCGCCGTGGGCCAGGCCCTGGGCGCCAATCCCGTCCCGATTCTTGTGCCCTGCCACAGGATCCTGGCCGCGAACGGCCGTCTAGGCGGGTTTTCCGCCGGTTTACACTGGAAACAAGCCCTCCTTGGCATCGAGGGCAATAAACCTAGAAATGGCAGTTGAACCACGAATCACACGAATCACACGAATGGGCAGGACTCACAAGTTGCTGCACGGCAGGCTCTTCCGACTGGCTTTGGCAAC
>CAIYET010001117.1 GCA_903925285.1 Candidatus Hydrogenedentota bacterium
GCCTAAAGCCTAAAGCCTATCTTCTCTCACACCCCTTGCGGTCATGCTCACCCGTTGATGATACACCGTAAACCATTTCATCGAAACGACTTGGCGAATTTGCAGCCGACTGGCATATGACTTGCTCTCGTAAAGACGTCAGACTCCAGGCTGTAGGCAGTGCGCCTACAACCTAAAGCCTGAAATTGGGAGTAGCCGGTGGTGATTTCGTCGATACGAGACAAGGCGTCCATTTCGTACACGCTTGGATCGGACTTGGCCCATGTTCATCGCGTGGTCCGTCAATCCGAAGACTTTGCCCGGCAATGGGGTGTTGACGACTATATGAGTATTTCCATCGTAATGAAGGAATTGCTCGAGAACGCCATTGTCCACGGAAATGGAAATATCCCGTCCCGAACGGTCAAGTGCCACCTGGAACGCACCTGTGACGGGCATTTCCGCATTGTCGTCGAGGACGAAGGCAACGGCTTCGATTTCGCCAGCCTCGACACCTCGCTCCCGGACGATCCCCGCAATATTCGCAACCGAGGCTATGTGTTGATCCGCAGTATCTGCAACGCGTTGGAGTTCAACGAACGCGGCAACCAAGTGACGGCACTAATCCATGCGTCTGAAAATAGTAGAGTAGCGTGAGGAATAACGAAGGATGAAAAAGGCTGTAGGCATTAGGCATTAGGCTTTAGGCTGTAGGCTTCCTTGCCTACAGCCTAAAGCCTAAAGCCTGAAATTGGGAGAAGAACCGTGAATCGAGCACTCATACAAAGGCAGAACGCAGAAAACGTCCTCGTCGGCCACATGAAAATGCTCTACCAGGTAGCGATCGGTCTCGCAAAGAACAACGCCGACGCCGAAGTCCTCGTAAGGATTACCGCCGCGCGGGCGCTCGAAGACCCTACCCTGGTCGAAGTCCAGCATCCGAAAGGCGCGCTACTGACGCTACTACGCAACGTGTTCGTGCAACAGGCGTCTGAAACCGGTGCGCTTGCCAGAATCGATGAACGCGCGCCAAGCTCCCAAGAACCCAACACCCCATGTTGCTTCATGCCTGGCGCTTGGCGATTGCTACCGGGGTTCCCCCCTACGAAAAAAACCACCGAGATCTCCGATACAAGACTGGGTGTATTCGCCGATACTGGACGGGAATGCATTGGCGTCTAATCCGGTTGTATTTGCAGTGACGTAAGCGCTGGAGGAATTCAAAGTGTTCGCGACAGGAAAGCGAACAGGGATTCCTAAAAGTTGAATAGCAGAGAAACCGTGTCGAAGCAGAGTGCGGGCACGGATAGTTGAGACGATGACAAGCATCAAAAGGAGAAAGAACATGAGCAAACGAAGACTGCTGGTTTGGTTGAGCGTGGCGGTGCTACTTGCCGCGCTTCCTTGGGGGATCGCCCCGAGCCGCGCGCAAGCGCAAGATGCCATCGGAGCGGCGCAGGGTGACGACTTACCTCCACCTTCGCGTATGAGGAGCATGACCCATGCCGAGAGGGCGGCTGCGGCCGCTCGTGCCAAGGCCGCGCTTTCCGCGGAAACCATTAGTCCGCTCGAAGCGGGCGAAAAGGCGTTAGCCGAGCCACAAGGCGCGATACAAGCCGCGCCGCTTGCCGCCGCCGTGCCGGGCGGAACGCCGAATTACTTCGGGCCCGAGCCTAATTGGGCGTGGACCCCGATCATCCAGAAGTTCATGGATGCCCTGCCCGGTCTCGGGCCACTTCACGGGAACGGTCTTGTGACCCCTGGCGGCGATCCCGCCGGGCAATACATTCCTGTCGGGAATCCGGATACCGTCACGTTTCCGGGAGCCGACTATTACGAAATCAACCTGGTCCAGTATCAGGAGAAGATGCATTCGCAGTTGCCGCCGACGACCCTGCGGGGCTACGTCCAGGTCAACAACGGAACGGATCCCGCTGTCGTAAGTCCCACGTTGGCGAATAACACGGTGGCCCCGGCGCCGGTCCATTATCTTGGACCACTGCTCGTTGCCCAGAAAAATCGCCCGGTACGCATCAAGTTCACCAACATGATTGACCCGGTCCCTGCGGGCAACCTTTTTATTCCGGTGGACGAGACCGTGATGGGGGCAGGCATGGGTCCAGACATGATGAACATGTACACCCAGAACCGCGGCACGCTCCACCTCCACGGCGGTCACACTCCGTGGATCAGCGACGGGACGCCGCATCAGTGGACCACCCCTGCCAGCGAAACCAGCACCCCGTATACCCGTGGCGACAGCACGCAATTCGTACCCGACATGTGGTTTAATCCGACCACTCACGCGGTGGTCCCGGCAGGAACGCCCGGCGCGACGAATGATTCAGGGCCAGGGTCAATGACGTTCTATTACACCAACCAACAGAGCGCGCGGTTGATGTTCTACCACGATCATTCTTACGGAATCACCCGGCTCAATGTCTATGCCGGCGAAGCCGCAGGCTACATGATCACGGACCCGACGGAACAAAGCTTGGTCTACAACGCCTCGACGAATCCTACCGGCGTCATCCCTGCCGACCAGATCCCTCTGATCATCCAGGACAAGACCTTCGTAGACGCCACCACAGTTCTCGCTACCGATCCCACGTGGAATTGGGGAACGACGCCACCTACGCCGAACACCGGCGACCTCTGGTATCCCCACGTATACATACCCAATCAGAACCCATCGGATCTGAGCGGGGCAAACCCCATTGGCCGGTGGGATTACGGTCCTTGGTTCTGGCCACCAGTCACTGTCGCCTCCGGCTTGATCAATGGACCCGTTCAGATCGGTACCGATCCGCAAGGCAACCCGATCTATGCGCCAGGCGTGCCCGATTGCTCGATGGTCATGGAAGGCTTCATGGATACCCCCCTGATCAATGGCACGGCCTACCCGTATGCCACGGTCGAGCCTAAGCCCTACCGGCTGCGCATTCTGAATGCCTGCAACGAACGTTTCGTAAATCTCCAATTGTACTATGCCGATAACGGCGGCGGCGGCTCAGGCGCCACGGCCACGGCATCAGTCACGACCGGTTCAGTAAGTTCCCTCGTGTTGGCGGGCGGCGGCTCGGGTTATACCTCGGCCCCCGGCGTCTACATTTCCGGCGGCGGCGGCTCAGGCGCCACCGCCACAACGACCTTGGTCGCGGGACCGGTTGCCAGCCTCGCGCTCGTCGGCAGCGGCACGGGCTATACCACCGCTCCCGCAGTCTCGATTACGGGCGGCGGCGGCTCAGGCGCTACGGCGTCAGCCACTGTCACAAACGGGTCCATAACGACCCTCGCACTTACAGCCAGCGGCACCGGATATACCTCCGCGCCTAACGTCAATTTCGTTGGCGGCGGCGGATCGGGTGCTCTGGCCACGGCGAAATTGGCGCCTGCCGCCATTGCAGCCATTTCGCTTACGAACGGCGGCGACAGCTATACGACGGCCCCGACGGTTGCCATCGGCGGCCTCACCGAAGTCAAGATGATTACGGCGGCTCCGGGCGTGGGATTGCCGCCAACGTGGCCGACGGATGGACGCGACGGTGGTGTGCCGGATCCGAACACGGCTGGCCCGCCCCTTATCCAGATTGGCACCGAAGGCGGCTTCCTGGCCGCGCCGGTCGAGACCGCGAGTTCGCCAGTAGTATATAACTACAACCGCCGGGACATCGTGGTCCTGAACGTTACCGGCCACGGGCTTTTCCTCGGGCCGGCGGAACGCGCGGACGTCATAGTTGACTTCTCGCAGGTTCCGGCCGGATCCACGCTCATTCTCTACAACGACTCGCCCGCGCCGGTCCCGGCGTTCGACGTGCGCAACGATTACTACACCGGCGACCCGGATTTCTCCGTCGCGACAGGCGACGGGACGGGTGGCGCGGCCACGACCTTGCCGGGCTTTGGTCCCAATACCCGCACCCTCATGCAGATTCGCGTAGCGGGAACCCCGGCGTCAACCTTCAGTCTGCCAGCGTTGAAGACAGCGTGGCCAGCGGCCTATACCGCAGCGCAGCCCGCCCCCATCGTTCCGCAGCCGGACTATCCTGCGCCCTATAGCGCTGCTGTTCCCACGTATTCAAGGATTGGAGACACCGCCTTGAACTTCGTTACGGGTGCTGCCCAATCGATTTCAAGCGTCAAAGTCACGGCCGGAGGCACCGGTTATAACGCAGCCACTACGACGGTTTCGTTCACCGGTGGCGGCGGCGGCACAGGCGCCACAGCCACAGCGACGATTACCGGTGTCGTCAGCGCCTTCACGGTGACCAACGGCGGCACGGGGTATACCAGTGCTCCCACAGTTGCTCTCACGGGCGGCGGCGGCACGGGCGCCAAGGCAATGGCGGTCGTGAGCGGTGGGACGGTAACGTCCATCATGGTCATGGCAGCCGGCACTGGATACAACACCGCACCTGCGGTCACGTTCATGGGTGGCGGCGGTTTGGATGTCGCAGCCACGGCAATCGTAACCGGTGTCGTGCAGAACATCCTACTTACGAATCAAGGTTCAGGGTATACGGCGCCCCCGTCGGTTTTGATCACGGATACGGGTACTGGCTTGGGCGCTACGGCTACGGCCTACTTGGGTTTCCCAATGAAGCCTAAGGCCATCCAGGAACTCTTCGAGCTGGATTATGGTCGGATGAATGCCACGTTCGGCGTCGAACTGCCGTTCACCAATTTCCAGACCCAGACGACAATCCCTCTCGGGTACGTCGACCCACCCACCGAGATCCTCCAGGACGGACGGCCCCAGATATGGAAGATCACGCATAATGGCGTCGATACCCATGCCATCCATTTCCACTTGATGGACGTCCAGTTGATCAACCGCGTTGGCTGGGACGGCGCTATCCGGCCACCAGAGCCTGACGAGATCGGCTGGAAAGAAACCATCCGGATGAGTCCCTTGGAAGACTGCATCGTCGCGATGAAGCCGACGGCCCCGACGCTGCCCTTTGGAGTCCCCGACAGCATTCGCCTGCTGAACCCGACGATGCCCGAAGGCTCGACATTCCAAAGCGTAGACCCATTGACCAACACGGCGTTTACCGCCATCAACGCAATGACCAATTTCGGCTGGGAGTACGTCTGGCACTGCCATCTACTGGCCCATGAAGAGATGGACATGATGCGGCCCATAGTATTCCAGGTTGCGCCGTCCCCGCCGACTACAGTAACCGCAGTAGCGGGCGTCGGGCTGGCACTCGTCGACTTCACCCCGTCCTTGGGTACTGGCGGCAGTCCGATCGCACTCTACACGGCGACTTCGAGCCCTGGCGGCTTCACAGGCACAGCGACTGCTGGCCCGATAACCGTAACCGGCTTGTCGGGCTGCACCGCCTACACCTTCACGGTAACGGCAACAAATGCGATTGGAACGAGTGCGCCTTCAGCCCCGTCCAACAGCGTAACGCCGCCAGCAACAGCGCCTGCCGCGCCGACGCTGGTCGCCGCTGTCCGAGGCAACGCACAGGCAACGGTAAGCTTCACTCCGGCTGTCTCAGCCTGCAGTGGCGCCACCTCGTTCATAGTCACATCGAGTCCCGGCGGCATTACTGCCACGGGGCCGGCAAGCCCGATAATAGTTACTGGGCTGACCAACGGAACCGCTTATACGTTCACAGTGAGAGGAATAAACGCGGTTGGAACAGGCGCGGCTTCAGCCCCGTCCAATAGTGTTACGCCAGCCACGGTACCCAACGCGCCGACCGGCGCCACTGCGGTTAGAGGCAACACGCAAGCCACGGTGAGCTTCACCCCGCCGGCCTTTAACGGCGGCAGTGTGATTACCTCCTACACGGTGACCTCAAGCCCCGGCGGCTTCACGGCCACAGGGGCCGCAAGTCCGCTCACCGTTACAGGGCTGACCAACGGAACAGCCTACACATTCACAGTGACGGCAACGAATGCGGTTGGAACGAGCGTGGCTTCAGCCCCGTCCAACAGCGTAACGCCAGCCACGGTGCCTGGGGCGCCGACGGCAGTCTCTGGGGTTACAGGCAACACACAAGTGACGGTGAGTTTCACTGCGCCGGCGTCAAACGGCGGCAGCCCGATCACCTCCTACAGGGTGACCTCCAGCCCCGGCGGCTTCACGGCCACAGGGACCGCAAGTCCGATAGTCGTGACGGGCCTGACCAACGGCACCGCCTATACGTTCACGGTGACGGCAACCAACGCGATTGGAATAGGCCCAGCTTCAGCGGCCTCCGCCGCCGTAACGCCTTATACAACACCTGGGTCGCCGATCATGGGGACCGCGACAGCGGGCAACGCACAAGTCACGGTGACCTTCTCACCGCCTGTGTCAAACGGCGGTAGTCCGATCACCTCGTATACGGTGTACTCGACTGCCGGCGGCTTTTCAGCGACCGGAACCGCAAGCCCGCTAACCGTTA
>CAIYET010001118.1 GCA_903925285.1 Candidatus Hydrogenedentota bacterium
AAGAACCCCGTATCCCGGACGGTACCATCCGGGAACGACGTGCCAAACAACGTCTTGCCCACGGCCGGTGCACTCTTAGCGAAGTAGGGATCCTCGAAGTCGTCGATAAACTTCGCTACTTCCCCCTCTGACTCCTTCTTTCGTAGTTCGAACAAGAGATCGTCCCTCCAGTCGGCGCGGCAGCTGACTTGGATGCTGACCGAGCGTGTCAACCATCGCTTGGACACGTCGGTCGTCCCAGGAAACCCAATTTCCAGGTAAACCCCGACCAAGTATCCCGAGTGACCCATGGGGAACCAGCGCAATCGTGCCCAGCCCCAGGACGTTGACATGACAGACAACACCGGACATAGCCGCACCTTCTTGCCATTGACACTGATAATCGGAGCAGGAAACATTCGCTGCCCTCCAGTGCAACTTTGCACTTAATCATTGTAACGCAGATTTGCAGTATGTCAAGGGGTATGCAAAATAAAAAAGGGCAGATGTCACCCCTAAGCTGGTAACACCTGCCCTTGCACTCGACGGACCAAGCTTCGAGTCTACGTCGATTCGGCCTCGCAGACCATTATACGCTAACCCTTCTCAAGCAGGCCAGCCTGAAGCTGCAAAATAATTGCATTGTAGTAGGTGACGGGACAGGCACCCGCAGTAAGACCCGTCGCTATTGGCAACACCTCACCGCTCTGCACATATGCCTTAACGAGACGCTGGCACAGCAGAACGGTGTACTTGCACTGCGCACGGATTCGGCCTCGAAGCAGGTAGCGAGTTTTTACGACGACGGCCATAAAAGGTTGAACCTCCAACGAGAAGAATGACGAAGGGACGATAGTCCCTTCGACCAGGTAAAAAGCGCCCGGACAGCTCGCGACGATCGCCGGCGGAAAAAACAATAATTTCAGGGGAACTTGGTGATATAGCCGACCTGAGGACCGATGGTCGAAGTTATGGCCTGAAAATTGATCAAGGTAGCCGACCTGATGTCATAGGGCTTGAACTGGCCAGGCTCACCGGTAAACAGGTTCGTTATTATCGTCAAGTCCCAAATAGGATCCTCAGGAGTGTTGTAATTGTAACAGAACATATTGCCGGCAAAGTTGCCGAGCAGATCAATCACACCCCAAGCATGACCTCCAATGTTGAAGTTAGCGAAGCCGATGATCACACCAAAATTGCTACGCAACTGCCAGTTTGACTCTACGCCGTCACCTTGGTTGCAGTAGACCCCTGGTTCCGGACCGGCGCAGTTGACAGGGATGCCGAAGTCTGTGCGGTCGATGCCGGGTTCGGAGACCGACTGCCCCAAGTAAAACTGCGCAGGGGTGCCGTCGAGGACACCGGACGCGGGGGCCACTGGGTTAGATCCATCTCTCCAAGGTCGAGCTGCTCCCAATTGTTCACCCACGACGCCACCAAGTTCAGTGGAACCCCCCGAAAGCGAGAGTGGAGCAAAAGTATGACGTCCCGCGAATCCTTCAGCTGAGCCATCGGCCCAATACCAGATGATATTATTTGTGATTGGCGAATCATTGAAAAACCTCGCTTTTGTAGTGTAACAGGAACGAAGGAAACTCATAACCTGCCCGCATGGATCGTAGCCAACTAAGGTGCTATCAGTCGTCCACGAGGCAGCCCGAAAGGGCGACCAGTCTTTCTCCTGGCTAACCCGAACCTAGGAGACCCTCCCAGCACAGCAACAAACTGGTAAATCATAGCAGGCGGAGGAGTAGGATTTGGCACAAGCTGTCTAATGTAGCAATTGGTGACAATTTCCAACTCATAGTTGCTAACAGCAGTAGCGTATGGTGACGTAGGAAGGTAAGCACCGTCAGTTTGCATCTCGATTGGAAATCCACGAAGGAAGGTCTTGTTTCGACTGTACACCCCGCCGGTCCAAGTCATCTGGATGGCGTAGTCGAGCGGCATGAACGCAGGCGAAGTAGGCCAAGTACCTACACCGTTCGCTGAGTTCGTTGGAAAGCTGTCGCCGCGCACGTAGATGTTCGACACGAAAGCATGGACGATTGAGCAATCCAGCTGGAGGATAGCTTTCCTGGCGGCAGCGATGGCAGCCAATTGAGTGAGACACGTCGAGTAGTCGGGACCGATCAAATAGTAGCTCTCTGTCCAGCCGCTTGAGCCGCCAGAGAAAAACAAAGTCCCTCTGCCCTGAAAAGGTGAGCTCATGTTAGAGCAAACTCCATATTACAGCCGCAAGCGAGTGCCAGCGCCTGCGACATCCACCTAAACGGCACGTGCCAGCACTTGCAAAGAATATAGCGGGTTTGAGAAAGAATTGCTCTGGAGGGAACAGGTCAGAATCGGGGAGGAGCACTACGCCATGACGAATTGTGAAGACGACCTGTAGTGTACACCCCCCCGGAATCCGGGGCCATCGTAACAGCAAACTTGCGCAGCCGCAAGTGCCCTAGATCATTTTCCCTTCCGTCGAGGGATTCGAGCCTTAGTCGAACGATTGCCCGGCTTGCCAGCTTGGAGGGCCTTCTCGACGAGCGTGAGGGCCTTCTCAAACGATTCGGCAGTGTATTGCCAGACAACGCCGGCTTCGCTGTCTTGGAGCTTCACCGTGATGCCTTCTGGCGACCTCCAGACCGAAAAAAACCCTGTGTCCCTCACGGTGCCGTCAGGGAAAGACGTCGTAAATAACGTCTTTCCGACGGCGGGAGCGTGCTTAGCGAAGTAGGGATCCTCGAAGTCGTCGATAAACTTCGCTACTTCCCCCTCTGACTCCTTCTTTCGTAGTTCGAACAAGAGATCGTCCCTCCAGTCGGCGCGGCAGCTGACTTGGATGCTGACCG
>CAIYET010001119.1 GCA_903925285.1 Candidatus Hydrogenedentota bacterium
CGATGTATGTAGATCCTCCAGATGTCCCAGTACTCTCCTTTCGGTATGTTTAACTTGACGCCTTCGTCTCCAGATTGTCGGCCTTCTTTTGCGTCAGGGCCGCGCTGACTCTCGTAAAAAGGCTTCCGTAGTTCAGCTCCAAACAGAACTTCAACCACTCGAACATGTCCCCGTAGTTGGCCGAGAACTGCAGCTCCATGACTCCCTTGAGCCCAGGCCAGTTTCCGTTGTGCTCGATGTCCGTGTAGTCAGCGAAGGTGTCCACGAAGAACGCTAGGTTCTCCTCCGACAGATCCTCAAGAGCCCCCGCAATGAGATCGATGACGTTGACCCTCCCTCCAACTGTCTTCCCTGCCGCCGTTCCGATAAGCTTCGTCAGCTTGGTAAGAACCACGCAACCCTTCTTCGCGCCAAGGGGTCTGACTCGGTAGACGGTGTCTCCGATTTTCTGCTCAACTGCTGCTCTAGGTGTAAGGTTTGCCATCTCAGGAGACTACTGATTTCACGAGAAAAAAGCCACTAGGGCTTCAGCCAAAAGTTCTTTGCGTTCCTGGAAGACCTTCTTCGGATCTCCTTCGATGGGAACCTCCTTGCCCTTCTTCGGTTTCTTAGACATAGTTCGTTCCCGTAGTCTGTTGCTGCAAATCGTCGGTTTCAACAATCCAAGTCCTTTCTCCTGCCGCTCTTCCAAACTCTGCATCCGGTGGTTTCTGCAGCCAGCTCCGACCTGCGAAGAAAAATGATTGTCCGTTGAGGTCCAAAATCTGAGTGGGTCCGCCGGCTTGTCCATTAGGAGAATACACATCTCCCTGACGAATGACGGATAAAGCCGCATTTGCATCCGACGTATGCATCAGATGGAATATGATCTGCCCACTTGTGTCTTCGGTTCGAATTCGGGTACCCTGTCCATCCACACCCATGATCTTGATGAAGTCTGCGGCGGACTGACGGACCTCGACGAAGGATCCCGGCGCATATCCACCGATGATGGGAATGCCCATGACGTTCATCTTGATGTACGCAGGGTCGAAAAGTTTCACCCCGACCTACCTTTCAGGGGCTTAGGGCGTGACGACAGGATAGCCAACGACCGGGCTTGCGTAGTTCGCGGTCAACACGTCGCACTCGAAAACCCACTCGCGAGTCTTGGCAGTCTTGTCGAAATCCGAATCGGGATACTTCACAACCCAGCTGTGCGGCGCCGCCAGGACGAGCTTGCCGTTCAGATCGGAGATCGAGAGCGGGCCGATGTCTGCACCAGAACCCGCCGACTGACCGAGCAAACGAACCGTGTTCAGAGCAGCGTTGGCGTCCGCAGACTGCATCAACTTGATGGTCACCGTGCCACGCTTGTCATGCAGTTGGCTGCGAACAACTTCTCCGTCCGTGCCAACCTGGGACTCGTAGTCCGCCGACATGAACTTGACTTCGACGAACGAGCCATCCTGATATCCGCCGAGAACGGGGACACCTGCAGCGATCAGCTTGACGAGATTCGGGTCATACAATTTCACGAGCTGTTTTTCCTTAGACCGTCAGAGTTCCCTGCAGATTAACCGTGTTGACTGCCCCCGCCAGGACTTGGCCCCAGGGGATGTTCGGGACGTTACGAGCCGCGATGTTCGCCGAACTGATCGTTCCGACCAGAGGAGGCGTGCAGTAAGACGTGTTCGTAACGCCGCCGCCGTTGGTCTCACCCTGGTGGCACACTCCACGAACAA
>CAIYET010001120.1 GCA_903925285.1 Candidatus Hydrogenedentota bacterium
CTCGCGCCGGACGATAAGGACGCGCACGCGGGCCTGGCCGAGGCGCTGGCCGCGCAAAACCAACTCGATGAAGCACTAAAACATTTTGAGGCATGGGTACGCCTCGAGCCTGCGAGCGCCGACGCCCTTCGGAATCTGGCTTTTCTCCTCGCGCGACAGAAGAAGTTCGACGAGGCCATCGAACGCTTCACCGCCGCGCTGGCCATCAACGCGAACGATGCCGAGTCGCATTGCGGACTCGCGGATGCCCTTGTTACGCGAGGCCGCCTCAAGGAGGCACAAGACCATTACGAGGCCGCCTTGCTCGGTAAACCGGATTTCGCACTTGCGCACAACAACTACGCGGACCTCTTGCAGCGTCTCGGCAAACGCACAGAGGCCCGCGCGGAATACGAGCGCGCGCTGGCGCAGGATCCCAAGAATCCCAACACACAAGCGAACCTTGGTTCGTTATTGGCCAAGGACGGCCAAGCCGATGCCGCAGTTCCCTATCTCGAAGAGGCCGTGAAACTCGATCCCAAACATGCAGGCGCACACTTTGCGCTCGCTGGTATCCTACTCAAGAAAGGCCAAGCGGAAGAGGCCATCCTGCATTATCAACGCGTCCTCCTCGCGCAACCCGACTGGCGAGAAGCACGAGAAGGGCTGGACGCCGCCATGCGCCTGCGTGGCAAGAAATGATGAACCCGGGAATTCAAAATTTCAATGCCTGATATTCAATAGCTGCATCCCAGTGGGTGTTCAGATAGTCGCGAAAAGCCAGACGCCGTTTCCAGAAAGAAGAATCCTTTTCGAATACATGCAGGAAGTACTCTCGCGGGTCTCCTTTGCGAAAGAAGTAGTGACCGTCAATCCCTGCCAGAAGCCCCCGACACTCATAGCCGAGCGTTTCCAAAGGTTGCACCAACGATGAAACCGCATCCAAGTCATTGACGGCGATGGCGATATCAATGATCGGTTTCGCAGCCATCCCTCGTATTGCTGTACTCCCGATATGCTGGATGTCCGCCACGCTGTCGCCAATCGCGCACAACAGTAACCGGGCTTCTGTCGCGTACTTATCGGTCCACGCCGGATCATACGCAACGACTTCAACTTCTCCAGAGTGCAATCCTTTGTTGGACTTCTTGAACTGTCAACTTGCCTTTATTGAACGCTTTATTGCTCCAACCCCTTCACCAGAGCCAGCAGAAAGTCCCGGTTGTCCGCCGTCACGTATCGCATGTGGCCGCCCATGCGGTTGAAGCTCTTGTTGTAGCGGAGGTAGTAGTCGGGATTGTCCATGGGGGGTTCGCCTTTTGTCCAGTCCCAGTGGGACTCCTGGAGGTCGACAATACACATGAAGTGGTTGTCCATGTGCGTGCCTTGTTGGAGGGCTAGGTTCTGGGACATGGACAGGGATTTTTCGAAGATCATGGGAGACATGACGGCGGAACCGATCGAGACGTACACGCCGCCGTCGAGATTCGAGACGCTTTGTGCGAAGGCGAGGAAGTCGCGTTCGGCGGCGCGGCCTATTGCGGCGCATTTGTTCATGGGATGGACGTAGATGATGTCGTGGCCGATCATGGGGTGGCTCGTGAACGGGACTTTCATCCGGTACGCGGCGGATTGGAGTCCGAACTGCTTGAAGGGGTGCGGGACGGCGTACCAACCGGGTTTCAGGTCGAACGCACGGATGGTGGCGAGGAGGTCGGCGGCGGCGGCAGCCTGCTCTGGATTCTCGACGATGGTCTTGACGACTTCCTTGATAAGTTCGGACTGTTTCGGGATCTCCATGCCTTCGTTTTCGACGAACGCGCCGACGGATTCGCCGTAGCCCATGCCCCGGTACGCACCGACGATGATCGCGAGGTTGAGGTTGAACCCGGTCTCTTGCCAGACCCCGAATTCGCCGCGCGACACGTTTCCTCGGACGTCTTCGCTCGAGTGTCCCTGGAACGCGAATTCCCAGTCGTGGATGATCCCGGCTCCGTTCGTCGCGAGATGCGTGAACCAGCCGTCTTCGATGAGTTTGACGAACACGGGCGTCAAGCCGTTTTTGATCGCGTGCGCGCCGAAGACGAGCATGCGCGATTTACCCGCAGCCTTCGCGGCCTTGAGGCGCTCGACCGTTTCGCGGATGACCGCAAGCGCGTTGTCGGGCAGCGGTGCGGGTTGCGCCGTCACGGGCACATGGTCGCGCTCGATGTATACTTTGTCTTTTCGCGCGCTAAGCAGTTTGATATTCAGTTGACGACGGTCTACTTGTGGGTATGGCATATATGTATCCTCGTTTTCGTAGTCACACTTGCGCATCTCGTTCGTGCTCGTGCTCGTAATCGAAAGGCCCGGGCACTCACTCGATTACGAACACGAGCACGAGCACGAAGAATACGTCATCGTACTTAGGCCGTCAGGTATCTAGAAGAACAGCAGTAGTCCGTTGAGCATGTATACGACGCCGACCATGCCCAGAGCCAGTCCTACATACCACATCGGGGGCTTCTTGATGAGCGCTCCGACGGACGACATCATGATGGCGATTTGCAGGAACATGGCCGCGAGACCGAAATTGCCGCCGTGGGTCTTGAACCCGGCTTCCTCGGATGCGTAATTTTCCGCGTCGGTCTTGATGGCTTCCTTTTCCGTGTTGTAGCGGGCGATTTCCGCCTCATATTTCTTGAGACGTTCGTCGACGTATTCTTTGACCTTTGGGTCGGCGCTCTCGATGGCCTGGAGTTTGAACTGGTCGCTCTGCAACTCGTACGCATGTTGTTTGAGACTCTTGGCCTGGTAGAAGGCCCAGCGGTTGGTCTCCTCGGTCGTGTACAACTGCGCGCGTGTGCTGTATGTGCTCGAACGCAACGATGAAATCGCCGCGAACACTGCGAACACCGTTGTCGTCAATGCCACCCATTGTATCCATCGCTCTTTCGGCGCATCCGCCATATTGCAAATTCTCCTCGTCGAATACTGCTGGCGCGAAGTCTATATTGTGAATTCAACCGTCACAATTTTCTTCTTCGGCACGCGCAGTTTGAGCGTTTTTCCTTCTGGTTTCAACGCAGTTTCGCGTTCTTCGTTCAAGTTGGTCAGCCATGCCTTTTTGATCGGCTTGAAGGTTCGAAGGAGACCATTGATAGGTTTGTCCGACGGGTTGAACAGACGCACCGTGAAACTGTCCGGACGATCTTCATGGCGTTTGAACGCGGCGAGTTGGAGGCCGTCGCCTTCGACGGTCAGGAAACTCATGCTCTTGGGCAGCGTACCCTTGTGCGGACCGGCCTGAGCGGGTTCGAGGGGCAGGTTCATCTGCTCGGCCTGCTCGAAGACGCCGTTGGTCCAGTCGCCGGTATGCGGATATATCGAGTAGCTCCACTGCATCCGGCCCGGACATTGTGCGAGTTCCATTTCGGGATACACTTCATAGCGTCCGAAGATCGGGCAATTGCGATACGTGACGGCGCGGAACAACGTGATGGCAAGCGGACGATCCTTCGTGTCCGCGACTTCGTACTCGCGCATGCCGCTGTTGTTGACGATCGCGAATCCCATTTTCTTGTCGTGCAGGTCCACGAAGCGGCACATGGGATACTGTGGATTCGGGCGTCCGAAATACGGACTCGTTTTCTTGACGTGGATGTCGCGCGCGATGACGTCGAAGCCCGCCTCGGACTTGGTGGTTGCGGCCGCGAGTTGCGTCGGAAACACGACGCGCATCCGATGGTTTCGGCACGTGTTATCGATTTCCGTCTCGACATCGAGACGCTTGGCGCCGGCCCGAAGCGTGAACCGGCTCGTGACGACGATCTCACGGCACTCGTCGCGCCGCCGCGTGTGGTTCATCTCGGCTACGCGAAACTCGGCGGTCATCTCGTCTACGATACCGATGGGCACGCGCATGTGGTACGTCACCCGCATCCGAGCAACCAATGGCCCGGCTTCCTCCAACGCAATGAACACGGGCGCGCCGTGCGATGTGATGACGTGGTTGTTGTCCGGCTCCATATGGACCCACGAATGGCCGGTTTCGCCGGAATCCTCGATGTAGTGCTGATTTAGGAACGTGTGATTACTCGATTTGTGCGTGAGGTCGAATGTTCCATCACTGTTGAACGCGACGCGTAGATGCTCGTTTTCGATGACGTTCGTTTCCGGCGCGAGCGTGCCGGGGAAATGGCCGAAGCGGCCTTCGCGTACGATGTGATACGTCTTGTAGCCGTACGCCGGGATCGCATCGACCTCGATGTGGCACAGTACTCGTTTCGCGCGCAGTTCAATCGAGATGTCCTGCAAGTTGCGCACGAGAATGCCGGGTTCCGATTGTTCCTTGAGTTGGACACGCTTGACTTCTTTTCCGTCCGGGGTGCGGATGCTGAACGCCTCGTAACCCATGCCGTCGGGCATGTCGATATAGCACGAGACGACCCCGCCCCACGCGAACGGACACGGATTGAATACCGTCAGCACGGAGTCTTTCGGCGAGAGGTCCGAGTTGTCGATCTGGATCTGGACCGCCTGCATGCCGCGGCGCGCAAGGCTGTCGCCGATGATGGCCGCTTGGTCGAAGCGGAACAGACTGTCCTTTTCCATCTGGTCGACGCCGGCCCCGGTGATCGTGTCGTGCGGATGATTGTCGAGTATGAATTTCCAGGCATGGTCGAGGGCCGTCTTGATATACTCTCCGCCGATCATCGAGCCGATTGCGCTCCATGGCTCCGCTTTGCGTTGCACGGCGATCTCGGCGCGATTGTTGCCTTGCTTGAGGCGAATGCGCGCGCTGAGGACGTCGCCGCACAGATGCGTCCAGTTGCCGACCGAGCCGGGATTGCGGCTTTCGCCGGTAAGGACCGTCGGGTTCTTGACCTCCTTGCGCATCGCATTCATGTAGTCTTCCAGATTCGAGAGCTTGATATCGTGCTCAGGCATCAGCTTCTGGCAGAGCTTCATGATCTCGCTTTCCTTGGGATCCGGATTCGATGAATCGAAGCCTTGCATGCAGCAGATGTGGTCCGTCGTGAAATGTTCCGATTCGTCGCGCACGAGTTTCAGCAGTTGCTCGCGAATCGGCGCATCGTTCCAATGTTTCTTTTCCGAATCGAGCACGTAGTAATGTTCGCGCGGATAACGCTCCGAGGCCAGCCGCATCGGCGCCGAGCCGCGATCCCAATCGTAGCGCGCGAACACGTCGTCGCTGCCGTAGCGCAGCACGCGGTAGACGTAGACGTAATAGCTGAACCGGCTCATGCAGCCAAAACGCATGCCGAGCAACCGCGAACCGTCCGGGCCTTCGAGCACGAATTCGCTATGCGGCGTATTGATGCCGCGATAGAAGATGATCGTGTCGATGCCGAACCCGTTGTAGATCTGCGGCATCTGCGAAGTCTGGCCATAGCTGAACGGCGTGTAGCCGATCTTCGATACCTTGCCCAGCGACGCGGCGATGCGGTGGCCAACGACCAGATTGCGCACGAGCGACTCGCCGTTGACGATGTATTCCTCCGGCAGCGAATACCACGGGCCGACGATGAGGCGTCCCGAACGGACATGTTTCTCGACGACGACGCGCTTCTCGGGCCGCCACTCGAGATAGTCCTCGACACACATTGTCTGCGAGTCCATCGTAAACGAATGGAAATCGGGATCGTTGTCGAGCAAATCGAGAAGCCCGTCCATGAAATCCAGGAGCAGCAGACGCGTCTCCTCGAACGGATAACACCACTCGCGATCCCAATGCGAATTGCTGACCACATGAACCGTTTTGCGCGTCTTAGCCATGTCGAACTCCCTCATTCGGATTCGCGCGGAGAAAATTCCGCGCCCGTTTCATTTCGACGTAATTGTACGTGACGCGCCGCCAGCGGGCAAGTGTTCGATACGCATTTCGAGTAGATTCTTACGTGAGGCAACGGGACCGTGTGTCGAACTCAACGGGCCGCCAGTTTATTGGCAATCTCCGCCACGTGCCTGCCCTGGAAACGAGCAATCACCAGTTCGTTCTCGGTGGGCTGGCGCGAGCCGTCGGCGCCCGCGAGGGTCGACGCGCCGTATGGAGTGCCGCCGGTGATCTCGTTCATGTTCATCAGCGCCGGCTGCGAATACGGTACGCCGACGATGATCATTCCGTGGTGCAAGAGTGTCGTATGGAAACTCGTGATCGTCGTTTCCTGGCCGCCGTGCTGCGTGCCCGTCGATACGAAAACGCTGCCGACTTTTCCGATCAGCTTACCTTCCATCCATAATTTCCCCGTTTGATCGAGGAAGTTGCGCATCTGCGCGCACATGTTCCCGAAACGCGTCGGCGTGCCGAAGATGATTGCATCGGCTTCCGCCAATTGCTCCGGCTTTGCGACCGGCACATGGGCGAACATATCGCGCGCGGCGAGCGCACCGCTGCTCTTCAGCGCCGCATCGGACATAAGTTCCGGGACTTGATACAGAACCACGTTCGCTCCATCCACCTCCTTGGCGCCCGCCGCAACGGCCTCGGCCAGACGGTACACGTGGCCATACATGCTGTAAAAAACGACCTGGATATTTGCCGCCATTTTCGATCTCCTTTTGCTTAAACCCACCCAATTCACATACACGAAGGCAGAAGTTGCCTTTACCCAGTTAACAAAACTGCGAGAGCCGATATTTCGCGATTTATTGCGGCTTGAATTTTGGGACCATGTTGTTCCACTTTTTCCCGTCATCTGCTATACTGGCCTCGATTGTAGAGAGGTCGACGTATGATGTCTAGTCGTCTTTTGTTGAAGGATCGCTCGCGCGCTCTTGCGTCAGCCATAGCCGAACAGCACGATGTGCCACGGGCCGCACCGGCCTTGGACGTCATCACGCTGGCTCTCGCCGAAGGTCTCGAACTGTCCAAGCCGTTGGATGCGGGACCATTGCGCGTGTTGGGCTTGGACGACGTGCTGATGGCGAAGCTGCTGCGCACGCTGTTTTTCGAGATCATCGAGATGTTCCGTCGCGAATTGTCCGATGATGCATTCCGCGAGACGGTAGTGGCATTGCGCGCGTGTACGCAAGGAGCTATTCCAGTTCCAGCGGTCAATCCGGACGATCGCCTCTTCTTTCAGCGGCTTATGGCGACCGACGATCCGCTTTCGACGCCGGACCCGGCGCGCCTGCTCGAACTGTTTCACGATTTGACGCTGGCGTCGAACGACATCATCTACGTGCATGACATGAACGGGACGCTGCTCTATGTAAACGAACCGGGGCTTTCGCTGGCCCGGTTCGATTTCGACGACGTCTCGCGGGGCGTTACCGTGTACGACCTCATCGCGCCCGAGTACGCGAGCTTGATTGAATCGCGCCTCGAGGTGCCTGGGGCCGTATCGCGCGCGCCCTACGTCAGCGAGATCTATACGAAGGACGGCGACCGCATTCCTATCGAACTAACGACGCGCTGTCTGTACCATGAGGGACGCGTGGCCGGTGTGATCGGGCTTGCGCGCGACCTGCGCTTGGCACGCCGCCTTGAAAACGAAATCGCGCGCTCGCGACGGCTTATCGAGGCGGTGGCGGAGCACGCCTCGATCGGCATCATGCTCCTGGACGTTCAAGGTACCGTCATCGAGGCCAATCCGGCGGCGGTAGCCTTGTTCGGGGCGCCGAACGTGCATGCGCTTTCGGGCCACTTGTTCATGGGCCTGTGCGCGAAGGCGCCGACCGGGCTGGGCGATATGCTCGCCCACGCCTTTGGACATCCGAAGGAAACATGGCCGAGCGTCCGCGTTACGTCCCGTTTCGGGCCGGACCTGCATTGCGATATCACGGTGGTGCCGGTTCGTCTCGAATCGGAACAGCCCGACCGCCTGATCCTGTTGCTGGTCGATATCAGCGTGCAGATCGCGCTGCAGCAGAACCTTATCCAAACCGAGAAACTTAGCGCCCTCGGCGAGATCGTCGCCGGCGTCGCCCATGAATTGAACAATCCCCTGACCGGCATCCTCGGTTATGCCCAACTGCTCAACAAGGGCAAGGTCGACCCAACCGTCCGCACGCGCCTCGATCACATCATGGTGGAAGCGGAGCGCTGTCGGCGGATTGTCCAGAACCTGCTCAGTTTCGCTCGGCATCACGACTCCGAAAAGAGCGTCTGCAACATCAACGATGTGCTGAGCGACATCCTGCAACTGCGCGAATACCAGTTGCGCATCGACGGCATTGCCGTGAGCGTGGCGTTGGCCGAGGGACTGCCCAGCGTGGTAGCCGACATCCACGCGATGCAACGGGTTTTTCTGAACATCATGAACAATGCCCAGCAAGCGCTCGCTACCGTCCAAGGAGGCGACAAACAACTGGCGATCGGCACCGGCGTACGAGGCCGTTTCGTCGAGATCGTATTTCACAACAATGGCCCGGCGATTTTGGAATCGGTGCGCTCCAAAGTGTTCGATCCATTCTTCACAACGAAGGGCGTAGGCGAGGGCACGGGACTCGGACTGAGCGTGTCCTACGGCATCGTTAGCGAGCACGGCGGCCGCATTTTGCTCGACTCCAAAGAAGGAGAAGGGGTCGTTTTTACCGTGCTCCTGCCGCTGCCCGACAAGGCGGGCTGAGGCCGCCCCGGGATTTGTCTCCCGTGTCGTGACTGTAACGGAGCGACGGTCCTCGCTCAAGCGGACGGGACTTCGTCGGGGGACTCGAAGTAGCGGTGGAAAGGCTTCGGTAATTCGCGGTAATCGACGTCGGCGATTTCGGCGCTGAAATCGTGCGAGTTGTACGTGTTCCAGAACAGCGCGGTCTTGTCGCGCAGACGGCCCGCGGCGGCATCCGCCAATAACGCCGCGAACGCCTTGCCCGTGTACGTGCCTTCGATATGGATGCCTTCCGTTTCATTCACAATACGAATCGCATCGAGCGCTTCGGGCGTCGGCACGCCGTAATCCTGTCCATAGCAGTCATGGCGCAACACAAAACGTTGCTCATCGAAATCCGCGCGTGGGAAAGCCGGATCGACCTTACGCAACAGGCGCAGCGTACTGCTAAAGTAACGCCGCGCCTTTTTCATGGACGTAAACGTCGCGGCGGTAACGCGGACCGCCACGATTTGCGAACGCAGCCCCGAAGCTTGCGCGCCAAGGTGCAAACCAACGACCGTACCCATCGTTCCCGACGCCCCGTAGATCGAGTCCGGTTCCGGCAACTCGCCACGCGCAATCTGTTGCCGCAGTTCGAATGCCGCATTGACGAACCCGAACATGCCAACGGGCGACGAGCCGCCCGGCGGGATCGGGTATGGCCACATCCCGTCGCGCAACCGATGCCGGATCGTCTGATATAACGCATCGCGCGCCGAAGCGCCATAGGAAGCGCTAAAATGCAATTCCGCGCCGACGCGACGGCTCATGAGCAAGTTTTTACGCACCGACGGCGCGTTCGGTTGCGGCACGAGCATCGAGATACTGCGCAGGCCCACTTGCCCTGCGTAAATCGCCGTCGCGAGCGCATGATTCGAGCCTGCCGCGCCGAAGGTCAGCACCGTCTTGCGACGATCGCGCAACGCGCGGCCCAGCAGGAATTCGAGCTTGCGCACCTTGTTGCCGCCATACAACGGCCCGCTCCAGTCATCGCGCTTGACATAGATGGCGCCGCCGCCCAACACCTCGCCATACCGTTCGCGAATCGCGGCCTCGAGGCGTTCGAGCCGCTGCACCGGCGTCGGCAAATCTCCCAACGCCACGTAAGGCAACCGCTCCGCCAACTGCGGATATGTCTCGAACAAAGCTATCATCATCTACCGTGAACGCGCCAGCGTCTATGCACCCTTCATCAAACGATTCTTCGCCCAAGTGGGATCGCTACGGCAATCCAAGACGGCGTGAATCCTAACCGAAACGTCATCGAAACGGTAGTAAACCGCATAAGGGAACCGTTTCGCCAACATGCGATTATAACCGAAATACACCGGGTGAATTCCTGCATACTGCCGAAGCAAATCAATATCCCCAAACAGTTCCTCAAGAAAATGCCGCCCAAGCCCCGCCCGCTGCCGTTCGTAAAATACAACGCCCCTCTCGATATCGGCGGCTGCCGCATCGAGAATTTCGATTCTCACGAAAACGTTTCCCGCAGCGTCCTTTTACATTCCTCCCAATCCAGAAAACCAGCGCCCCCCGATCGAACGCTTTCTTCCCGCGCCGCCAACATATCGCCATGCCATGGCGGCGAAGGCACATCGGAAGGCTCGCGCGATAGACTTTGCCAAATCGCCTCCATCGCCGCGATTCTTTCCGACACCGACATCTCATCGATAGGAATAACAACCGCCATGATTTGGCTCCTTACACTCATCCGTCCACTCTCTTATTCTACCGCAAAATCCATCGGAACGGCAAAATCCCAGCGCCATTGGTTACCGATCGCCAATCGACTACTGAAATCCGCAATCGATAACCTATCTCCCGGCATATTCGTACGCGCCCATGTCGTGACCGCCGCCTTGTCGGCGCGCGACGTCAAGAATATCCGAATCCGGCGCACCTGCCGACCGGATAAACCTAGAAACGGCAGTAGGATCTCTGGGGATTCGTCGAAAGTGTGGATGTAGTGGACTTTGTGGACGGAGTGGACGCAAATGGGACTCACCACCGGCGCGGAAGCCTTGCGCGCGGCGCGCTGGGTGAATCCTATTTTCGTCCACTATGTCCACACTTTCGATGAGCGTCCATGGACTCCAACTGCCTTTTTTAGGTTCAGTGCCATTCAGGTCCGAGACTGCGTTGGGTGCGCTATAGCCTGGCCTTATGCCTACGCGAAGCAAAGCCCGCCACGAACATTGGCTATGTGCGTGGCGGGCTTTTCCGAGCGTTCGACTGAATGCGTCGATTAATTCTTCTACTGCATCTGGACTTCCATTCCCTTGATCAACCAAGCGTCCTTTTCCTTGACCATATCAAAATCGATGGCCGCTGAGCCGAACTTGGCCTTGACTTCAATTCCGGTCACGGCGGCTGTGCCCTTCTTCTTGTCTACCTCGACTTTGGCCTTGGACGCATCGACAGCGAGTCCTTCTAATTCGCCTTGGCTCTTCGCGTCTTTCAAGAACGACGCAAGACCGGCCTTGTCGCCATACTCGTAGCTGCTGAACTTATCGGAGTAGAGCGCAAGCGCCTTGTCGAAGTCCAGCGCGACCGACGCCGCCTTCCACTGGTCGAGGACCTTCATGATCAGATCCTGTTCGGCCGGCGCCGTAACCTTTTCCTTCGCCTTGGGCTTATCAGCCGCAAAGCCGCCGACAGCAAACAATGTCAATGCAATCACCAGACCTACCATCAATGCCTTCTTCATTCTCTTACCCTTTCTTGTTGTTTCATCGTTTCCTACAGTTAAGACCCGCGTTCTCTACTCTTTGAGCCGCGCAGTCACAGTGCCCTTTCCTCTACGCAATCGAATGGTTATTTCACGAGCCGACCAGCGTCTCGCCAACACGCCGATATACCACATCGCAGTTCAAATCATCGTGAAGTGGCTGTCAACCACCGCAATTTAACCCAAGCACAAAAGCGAACGGAAGTTCATAATATAGCTCTTGGACCAAGGAGAATCAAAGTGGGTTTCGCCAGGACGTTCCGCCTTTCTTGCCCGCGCGCGCGAGGTTGGTCTACAATCCATCGCGAGAGGGTACGGAACAGATTATGAGTCCCGATGCGTCCATACCGCCGGTGCGGTTGTTGCCGGAGGAGTTGGCCAACAAGATTGCGGCCGGCGAAGTCGTCGAACGACCGGGGTCCGTGGTCAAGGAACTCGTCGAGAACGCGTTGGACGCGCATGCGACGCGGATTTCCGTGCGGCTGGTCGCGGCGGGCCGCCGTACCATCGAGATCGTCGACAACGGCCATGGCATGTCCGAGCAGGACGCGATTCTGGCTATCGAACGCCATGCGACGAGCAAGATCCGTAAGGCCGAAGATCTCGACGCGATCAAGACGCTGGGATTCCGGGGCGAGGCGTTGGCGAGCATCGCGGTCGTGTCGCACTTTGAACTGACGACGCGTCGCGCGAAGGATGAGGCCGCGACGCGCATCCGCGTCGACGGCGGCGTGTTGCGCGATGTGGCGCAGGTCGCTGCGCCCGTTGGCACGCGCGTCACCGTGGGGCGGCTGTATTTCAACACGCCCGTCCGCGCGAAGTTTCTCAAAGGCATCACGACCGAACTGAGCCATTGCATCGATTGCGTCCAACGCCATGCGCTCGCGCAGACCGGCGTCGGTTTCCAGTTGTTCCACAACGATAAGCTCCTGCTCGATATCCCCGAAATGGCCAGTCTTCGCGAACGCGCCGCGCTGATCTGGGGACTTGGCTTCGCAAAAGACATGCTCGACCTCGAAGGCGAGCAGGCCGGGTTTACGTTCCGCGGCCTGATTGGATCGCCGGCCTTGTCGCGCTCGCAACGGTCGCACCAGTTCTTCTTCATCAACCGGCGGCCCGTCGTCAACCGTTCGCTCCAATACGGCCTCGCGGAAGGCTACCGGAGTTTGCTGACCGTCGGCCGCTATCCCGTCGCCATCGTCCTGCTCGAAACGCACCCGCGTTTCGTCGACGTCAATATTCATCCAACGAAACGCGAAGTGCGATTTCGCGACGAACGCGTCGTGCGCGACGCGATCCGCGACGTCGTCCGCAACCGGCTCGAAACCGTCGACGCGCCGCCAACATCGGGAGAAGGAACTGGAGGCAGTAGGCTGAAGGCTGTAGGAAGTGCGAGCCGCGGTAATTCGGAATTCGGTCTGCCGCCAGCCGCCAGTCTCCAGCCGCCAGCCGCCAACCTACAGACACTGCGTCCCGTGCAGGCGCAAATCTCCGAAATGTTCGACGATACGGACAACGAGGACGCCGCGCCGGAAGCGTTCTACGAATCCGTCGGTATGCTCGGCGAAGCGCCGTTGCAGATCTTCGACACCTATCTCGTTGTGCCGGAAGACAACCGGTTGCTGATCATCGATCAGCACGCGCTGCACGAGCGGCTTACCTATGACACGCTCCGGGCGGACCTCGAAGATCACGAATATGCATCGCAACAGCTTGCCGTGCCGCTGCTGGTCGACGTGCCGCCGTCGCACGTCAAGCTGCTCGAATCGAACCTCGGCCTGTTCGCGAAACTCGGCATCGAAATCGAGCCTTTCGGCGGCAACACGTTTCAGGTCACCTCCGTCTGCACGCTCTACGAAGAGGCCCGCGTGCCGGATATCATCTACCGCGTCCTGGACGAACTCGCGCAGGGAGACCTGTTCGACAAGTCCGACCTCGTGTCCGATCTGCTCCGGCTGGCCGTCGAAGCATGCCGCGGCTCGGTCAAGGCGGGCGACCGCCTCACACCCGAAGAGCGGCGCGGCCTGCTCGAAGGTTTTCGCCGGCTGCGTCCGCCCTACACCTGTCCGCACGGCCGCCCCATCATCACAGAACTCACCCAGATCCAGATGGAGAAGAGTTTCCGGAGAAGGCAGTAGACTCAAGGATGAAGGATGAAGGATGAAGGATGAAGTACCGCATGCGCAATCGAACACCTTTACGGACGAAACGAAGCTAAGTTCTTTTCATCCTTCATCCTTCATCCTTCATCCTTACCAAGTAATCGCCGTCGTCGGGCCTACGGCGTCTGGCAAGACTTCACTTGCGATCCAGCTTGCGCAACGTTTCGGAACCGAAATCATCAGCGCCGATTCGATGCAATTCTATCGCGGCATGGCCCTCGGCACCGCCGCGCCCACGCCGGATGAGCAAGCCTGCGCCCGCCACCATTTCGTTGGATTCCTCGACCCGTCCGAAGACTTCTCCGCAGGCGCATTCGAGGTCATCGCGCGCGACGTCGTACGCGACATCAACGCGCGCGGCGTGCCCGCCATCGTCGTGGGCGGAGCAGGTCTGTACATTCGCGCGCTCGTCGACGGCCTCTTCGACGGCCCCGCCAAGGACGACGCCCTCCGCATGCGCCTACATGCGGACGCGCGCGAACGCGGCGTCGGGGCGTTGTACGAGCGCCTGCAATTGCTCGATCCGGAGTACGCGGCGGGTATAGGCGTAAACGACCTGCGCCGCATCGTGCGCGCAATCGAGGTATTCGAGATCGCCGGACGCCCGTTATCCGTGCTCCACCGCGAACATCGCGCGATCCGCGAACCGCTCGACGCGCTGTGGGTGGCGCTCGATTACCCGCGCGACGAACTGTATGCGCGGATCGACGCACGCCTCGACGCCATGATTGCACAAGGATTCGTCCAGGAAGTCCAAGACCTGCTCGATCGAGGCTACTTGCCTCATATCGAACGCCTCCGCTGTCTCGGCTACCGCGAACTCGCCGCCCATCTCCGCGGCGAGACGACTTTGGATGAAGCCATCGATTTGACGAAACGCAATACCCGGCGTTATGCCAAGCGGCAGCTTTCGTGGTTCCGCCACGAGCGCCAGGTTCAATGGATTCCCGCAACGGGCGCCACGCCCGTCGAGCAGTATGCCGACGCCGTCATGGAGATGCTCCGCCAACGCAGTCCCGAATGACCGACTAGTCGGACGGGGTGGACGAGGTGGACGTGCAAGACCAATGACCGCAGATTCATCCTGAATCCGGCAGGCAGAATTCCAGATTCTTAATTCTTAATTGAAGCTTTTCACGCAATATCCAGATGACCGCACTGGCTACACCAACGGGAAGAAGGAATTCGTGGAGAGGATTACTGATTTGGCGATGCGCCGTGGGATAATGTGACCAGTGGAGAAACGGGACTACTACCTCAGCTACAACAAGTCCTTCAACCGCATGGGTGGCCGGATGCGGTATGTGACGGCGGATGACCGGGACTTTTTGTTGGCATTGGTGCGGGGACTTGAAGGGTAAGTCGACATTTCACTTATGGTTGCGTAGATCCACGGCAGGAATGTTGTTGCGGTTCCAGCGTTCGTTTCTGTGGTTGTGTAGGAGCAGGATGAGTGGTATTCTAATCGTTGCGCTGGAGAAAGTTTTGGGCCTCGATATGGAAGACCGTATTACAGAAGCATGGATGCGGGAACGGGTACTGGGGCGTGAATATATCATCTCCCAACATGCGGGAGATCGAACGAAGAAACGACGCCCTATCGCTTTCCGATATCGAACGGGTGCTATTGAGTGGCGTGACGATTGAGGATTATCCCGACACGGGACGTTGCCCATCCTGTCCTGTGTGCGGAAGTACAAACGACAGGACGGTTCACGTTGCCTGCGGACGGAATAGGTATTCATGGTTGGCGATCGTCACTGTGTACATTCCATCGATGCCGAAATGGAAGACTCCAACCGAAAGGAACCGCTAATGGAACCTTATGGCGATTGTGCCTATTGCGGCGGCGAGATCGTTGAACGCCTGCAACGGGTGGATTACAGGGTTCATGGACAGCTCTATATTCTGGAGAATGTCTTGGCGGGCGTTTGCCTGCAATGCGAAGAACAATTCTTCACGGCTGAGGTGGCGCACCGCATGGAATCCGTTGTTGCCGCGGCGGCCGGGCCGATCGAGACTATTCCCATCCCGGTCATTGCAGTGACTTGAAGCGAATCGCACTGGGAGTGGAGAAAAGGTGAACCGCCTATGGACAATCCCGACTACTACCTCCGCTACAACAAGTCGTTCAACCGCATGGGCGGCACGATGCGGTATGTGACGGCGGATAACAGAGATTTCTTGCTGGCCCTGGTGCAAGGGTTGGAGAAGCCATAAGGTTCGGCATTCGACATGGGTGAAGAACAGATTAACGGAATCCGTGAGGGCGAGGACATGCCAAAGCCGAAAATGCCGCTCTATGTCCGCCTCGTGCAATTCTGGTCGAATGTTGCCTTCGCTTTGGGCGTTGCGTCGTTCCTTCTGGCTTTCCTCGCATCCCTTGCTCTCGGGGCGCGTCCGATCCTATTTGGAGGCTTTAGGGTGTACCATTCCCCAGCAAGTGACGTCTTCGACTATCTTGCCTGGCTTTCGGGTGGAACCGGTCTCGCGACTATTTATGCAGCCGCGTCGCTCGCACTGCCCACGTTGATATGCGCCGTTGTTGTGCGCGCCTTTACGAAAGATGAGGAAATCGGTCGCATCTGCGTGACCGCCATCCGTAATTCCTTTGGTGCGATCCTTCCCTACGTTCTTGTCGCAACAATCGCGCCAAGAGTGACCAATTGGTGAGTTGTTTGGCACCGGCATGCAGAAGAACCGGGGCATGTTGGTGATACATAAGTTCCTCAGCCGCGTGGGCGGCCAGATGCGCTATGTCACGTCGGACAACCGGGATTTTCTGCTGGCGCTGTTGAGGGGGCTTGGAAAAGACGTGACAATATGTCACAATGCGGTTAATGAATAGGACGAGTGGCCATGTTTGAAAGAATAACGTTCGACAGCCAGATCATGGGCGGGCGGGCTTGCATCCGGGGCATGCGCATTCCTGTTTCCGTCATAGTGGGACAGATTGCACACGGGGCCACCTACGAGGAAATTCTCGATGGCTATCCTGACCTCGAACGCGAGGATATTCAACAATCTCTGGAATACGCCGGGTGGGTCGTCCAGGAAGAGGTATATTCCGGATAAGGGGCGATGAATATGCGATTCCTGGCGGATATGGGAGTGAGCATGCGCGTGGTCGAATGGCTGCGCGCCAATGGTCACGACGCAGTCCATCTCCGGGAGGAAGAGCTGCATCGCCTTCCCAATGGGGAGATTTTCGCAAAAGCCAAGTTGGAGAAACGAGTCGTTCTTACCTTTGATTTGGATTTTGGGGAAATCGTGGCATTCTCGCATGGCTCGCCCGTGCCCGTAATCGTCTTCCGGCTTCGCAACACGCGTGTGGCCCATGTCATCAGCCGTTTGGCGGCCGTCTTGGCCCATTGTGAAGTTGGACTCGAAACCGCTTCCATCATTGTAGTAGAGGAGACGCGGCATCGAATCCGGCATTTCCCTTCGGGACCGGACTAATCGGATTTGCTGCAAAGCGCCCGGGATGGAACCAATGGAGGCCCATGAGGTAATTCAACGAACATTGCTAGATTCTGAAATCCCATTGGGACTGGACGCAGGGCGAGCCTCCCATGGACAATCCCGATTATTATTTGCGGTACAACAAGAGTTTCAACCGCATGGGCGGCCAGATACGGTACGTTACTGCGGATAACCGGGATTTCCTGCTGGCGCTGTCGAGAAGACTGGAGAAGTGATCGCTCATGAATGCGTTGGATATTGCGGATACACTGAAGAAGGAGGCCGACGTCCTGCTTCAGGAGCACGGCCTCGACCGTCTCTTCCGATCCTATGGGACGGTTTTCTATACCGGCAGCTATTTTCTCAATCTTATGGCGTGGCGCGATATTGACATCCATTTGGTCCTCGAACCCGACCCGCATTCACTGGAGACTTTCTGGAAACTTGGGTTGCAGATTTCGCAGGTGGAAGGAGTGTTCCGCAGTAATTTCCTAAACACGTTGCGACATCCCGGAGGCAATTTGCCCGCTGGATACTGTTGGGGCGTAAGACTGGAAGACGGTAACGGATGCATCTGGAAATTGGATATCTGGGCATCGGATGAATCCGATCTGAGCCGAAACCGAATGTGTATGGAGCGTGTTGCGACGGCCCTGACGGAAGATACCCGGCGTCTGATCGTCGAAACGAAGCAAGCCCTGATGCTTCCCGCAGGGCACACGCCTTCGAACAGCCGCTTTCACATCTACGAGGCGGTTCTGTTCAAAGGACTTCGCGATCTCAACGAGATTCGAAGTTATCTCAGAGAACATGGCGTTGAAGGCGTATAAAGCAGACTGATGAAGAAGAGCGCTTTCAACCCATGGGCAGCACGATGCGGTACGTTAACGCGGATAATAGGGATTTCCTTCGGGCGCTGGTGCGAGACTGGATCTCGCGTGAATGCATGCTGTAACCTTCTGAGAGAGTGCGTTTTGGAGATTTGGTTATGAATCCGATGTTCGATCGCATAACATTCGAGCCGGAAATCATGCGTGGCCAGGCATGCATTCGGGGCATGCGGATTCCCGTGTCCCTGATTGTCAACCTTGTGGCGCATGGGAAGAACACACACGACATCATCGCCGAGTATCCGGATCTTGTGCAAGAGGACGTTTCCCAATCGCTGGAATACGCGGCGTGGCTTGCTCGCGACGAAATCCAGGTGGGTTAGGAGCGTCGTGTGCGTTTCCTGGCGGACATGGGAGTTTCGCAACTCGTGGTCGAATGGTTGAGAAAAACGGGCCACGACGCAATGCACCTCCGCGAGCAAGGTCTTCAACGAATGAAGGACGCGGATATCCTGGCGAAGGCCCGGGATGAACATCGGGTGCTTCTCACAATGGATCTTGACTTCGGTTACCTTCTGGCGGTAAGCGGATGGCAGACTCCGTCCACCGTGATCTTTCGGTTGGACGACGAGACTGCGGAGTCGGTAATCGAGCGCCTTGAGGAAGTACTGAAGACCTGCCATGAAGGCATTGATGCAGGTGCCGTTCTGTCCGTGCGCCAGAACTCGATTAGGCTGCGAAGACTTCCCATTTAACGGGCGTTGTCGCCTTCGTCAGCGTCCCAGGTGTTGCGTGAGATCGAACAACGGAGAGTCGCCCATGGACAATTCCGACTACTACCTCCGCTACAACAAGAGCTTCAATCGGATGGGCGGCACGATGCGGTATGTGACGGCGGATATCCCTCTCACATCGTTTTGTTCGTCATTAGCCCAGACACCGATGCAGACGGCATCCCGAATCTTATCGACCTGAACCCGTCGTCGGTGCGGACGCCCAATGTCAATCTCCGCCGCGTAACGTTCCCGATGCCGGACAATATAGTTACCGGGAGTTGAACTCTGATTGAGGTCGGATGTAACCCATATGAAGGTGCATACCATGAGACACATCAACCATATCACCGTTGCCAAGGCTTCTGCCGAGAAAATCGATCCCGCCGGGTCTGTGTTCCTGCAGATTTGGACCGTCGTCATGATGACGATACTGATGGGCGCGTTCGGCATGAAGGGTTGAGGTCCACAGTCGGCAGACCTCCCTCGCCTACGGATATCCATTTCCTGCCTGTGCATTAACTCCTGCACATGTTTGTGCATGATCTCTGGATTGGGGAAGCATCGACCCGGAGACGCGGAGTGCCAAACGCTTCTCAAGCGTGCTACTATGAGGGCCATCAACACTTGACGCGGAGGCAACCATGAATACGGCACGATGGCGAGGCGCGCGGCGGATGGGAATGATCGTGATTGCGGTCACGGGCTTGACGGTACAAGGCGGCGCGCAGGGCGCGGACGTTTCCCTGCAACCGTGGTTCGAGCGGCTGAACGTCGGCGTGGAAGTCGGGCCAACGGGCGCGCAATACGGGTGCGATCCGGCGGATATCCTTTACGCGGCGAAGTTCAACGGCAAGGACATCGTCGAGAAAGCCATTTCCGCGAATTGCCAATACGTTGTCATCTGGGCCAAGGACAGCGAATTCGCTTACTACAACTCGAAGGTAGCGCCGAAATGTCCGGGGCTGGGCGACCGCGATGTCCTGCGCGAAGCGGTGGATGCCGCTACGCCGCACAAGTTGCCGATCATCGCGTACTGCGTTGTGCAGGGCAACGGGTATCCGCTTCGCGATCATCCGGAATTCAAGATGCTCGATAAAGATGGCAAACCGATCGACCGCATCTGCCTGAACAGCGGTTATATCGAGCATGCCAAGCAGGTGGCGTTCGAGATGCTGGACTACGGGATTGCGGGTTTTCACATCGACATGCTCGATCAGGGTTTTGGCCCGCCCTACGGTTGCTGGTGCGCGAATTGCAGGAAGTTGTTCGAGTCGGAATACGGCCAGCCGATGCCGACGGGCGTGACGTGGGACGCGGCCTGGGATAAGATGCTCGAATTCCGCTGCAAATCGAGCCAGCGTTTCGAGAAGGAGTTGCTGGCGTACATCCGCGCCCTGAATCCGAAGGTCACGGTCGATTACAACTATCACGGGTATCCCCCGTTTTCGTGGGAAGTGGGACAGCGGCCCGTCCAGCACGCAATCAACGCGGATTTCGTGACCGCCGAAACGGGCGTCTGGGGATTCGGCGCTCTCAACGTGAGTCTGACTGCGGAATTTCTTGTGGCGGCCACTCCCGGATCGAGGTACCAGGTGGCCATCTCGCGCCATGCCCGCATCTACCACGACAACACGTGCCGTCCGCTCAACGACCTTCGATGGGAGATCCTGACGTTGCTCGCGCATGGCGCACAGGTCACCGTCGTGGACAAGACCGGATACGACGGCTGGCTCGATCCCGTCGCCTATGAACGCATCGGGAACGTATTCGCGGAGGCGCAGGAAGAAGCGCGGTTCTTCGGCCACCCGCAGTTGCCGGAAGTCGGTCTCTACTATTCCGCGCGGAGCCGCGACTGGTACGGGCGCGAAACGCCCTCGAAATACCAGCAGGCATTCAGCGGCGCCCACAAGACGCTCGTCTACGAGCATATCCCGTTCGCCGTTATTCTCGATGAAAACGTCAGCGCCGATATACTGCGCCGGTTCCCGGTCGTCCTGCTGCCCAACGTCCCGATCCTGTCGCAGCACGAAGTGGACCTGCTGCGCGACTACGTCGAACAAGGCGGCAACCTGATCGTCACCGGCCACACGGGACTCCTCGGGCCGATGGGCGAACCGCTCCCCCACTCCATACTCGAACCGTTGATCGGGGCGAAACTCGTCGAACCGCTGACGTCGCTTGACAATTTCGTTCGCTTCCCGGCGGATACCCCCGAACGGCTGCGCGCAGACTATCCCGCCGATTGGCCGTTCCTCGTGGAAGGTCCAGGGGCCGCGTTCGCGCCAACCACGGCAACCGCCGTCGGTGAACTGATGCGTCCGTATCGAACCGTTCGACAACAGAAAGGCGAAGAGCCTGTTTATCAGCCGAATTCCGCAGACAAGCCCGTCGGCCCCGCGGTACTCATCAATACCGTGGGAAAGGGCAAAGTCGTTTGCCTGGCCGCCGCCCCCGACTTCGCAAGCGGGGGTGAACATCCCATTCCCGAGGCGCGCGCACTGTTGCGCAATGCGGTACGCTATCTCCATCCCGAGCATGTGGTCGAAGTTGCCGCACCGCAGAACGTCGAGTCGGTCATCATGGAGAACGCGGCAACCCACGCCATCTATGTCCATCTGTTGGGATATCAGTCGCCGCCGCAGTGCACCCCGTCCAAGAACCGGCCCTTCGTGTTGCCCGCGCTCATCGAAGACGCCCCGATGTACGCGGCACGAATCACCGTTCGTCGGCCTTTCAGTCATATCGCGCCAAGGAATCCCAAAACCTCTGTCGGCATGGACGGGCAAACCATCAACCTGGTTGTGAATGATATCCATGAGATTATCGAGATCGAGTAGCCACCGATTTGGACACGGAAAGAGGCCTGAGTGAAGACACGGATGAGATGTGTAATCGTGGTTGCCATTGCAATGGTCTTGATTCTTGCAGGCGTCGCCGTTTTACTCCGACTATATGCTGGCGATAAACGGAACGATCTCGATGCACATGGTGATGCGTTCTGGAAATTAATGTTTATCGAGCAGTCATCGGGGACAAAGCCGGAACTGCAAGCATTTCAGCGACATAACGTTCATCCGACGCGCGGGTGGACTCCGAAGCCGAACTTTATCGCCGAAGGCGACTGTCGCGAAACCACCAACAACCGCGGGCACCGTTCGATGGAGAACTACATACCCAAGCCGGAAAAATACACGGTTATGGTGCTCGGCGATTCCTTTACCTATGGGGCATGGGCCGAAGACACCGATGTATGGCCCACGATTCTACAGGGGCTTGACGCTCGGCTCCATGTAATCAATCTCGGGGTCGGCGGCTATGGCATAGACCAAATGTACATAACATTGCGCGAGACGATCGAGGAATACAAACCCCAGCTTGTTGTGTTTGCCGCAATCCCGGACGATCTGTACCGGTGCTTACTGACTTTTCGGGAATACCTGAAACCGCGATTCGTCCTCGGGGGCGACGGACAACTGGTTCTGACCAACACGCCCATCGGCGCCATCAAGGATACGCTGGCGCACCTGAGGGCGGAGTATGGAACCGTGACCGCAATGCGAAAACTTCGCAAGGAAGATCGGGTGCTCAAGCAAAGGAAGGCGAATGGAGACTTCGACCGGGAATGGGAGACGCTCGACGCGAAGATCATCGAGGCGGCTTTCTCGTGCGCGAAGGAGAACGGAAGCGATTTCCTGTTGGTTCACCTCGGATCGGGACCCGGGATAACGGCACGGAAAACGGGGGCGTATTCTCCTTATTACGACGAGATATACTTTGACGCTCTTGTAAAGAAGAGCGGTATTCCTTTCCTCCCGACCCGAAAAGCTTTCCTCGATACTGGAGTAGACTGGACGGATGGGCACTACAAAGAACCGGAAGCGCGATTTGTGGCCCAGTTGGTCTACAAGAGAATCCAGCAAGTTCCATCTTGGATGAAGTACTGCAAACAATAGGCTGTAGGCTGTAGACTGTAGGCTGTAGGGTCGCACTTCCTACAGCCTACAGCCTCACTTCCTAAAGCCTGGAGCCTGAGTCGCCATGAGATTCTCAATTGCGTTCTGGAAGAAGGATAGTTCCGAACGGGACGCGGGCAAGCCACCGCGCAGTAAGCTCGTACGTGCGTTGGGATCGGCGGCGTATCTGCTCGCGGTTACCTGTGTGTTGTACTGGTGTTCCCCCGCTGCAGATCGGCTCTTGGGATGGCTCCTCCCCATATCCCCCTGGCCCCCAGTAGCGCTGAACAGTCTGGCCATGAACGAAAAGACGATTCAGTTGTATGACTTCGAGTACGTCTCCCGAACCAACTCGAAGGGACTGCGCGGAGACGAAATCCCACCGAAGAAACCGGGGGTGTTTCGCATTCTTGTCCTCGGCGATTCGTATGTGTATGGCTGGGGAGTTAACTTCGAGGATACTTGGTGCGAACGCCTCAACCATATGTTTCGCGATGCAGGTCGTACGATCGAGGTCATCAACGGCGGAATGCTGGGAAACGGCCCAATCGAATACGCCCAACGTGCCGAGTACCTCATACCGGCTCTACGACCCGATTTGGTTTTGGTGTCCATATTGCAGGGAAGCGACATCATGGAAACGCCCACCGAGATGAGTTTGCACCCCAATCTGTCCATACTTGTCAAGGACTGGAAATATCGAACACCGCCCGCCACGGCAGCCAAGTTAACCATCGAGACGCGCGAATCGACGCGCAAGGATGCCATAGGCTCGGCGATGGATATATTCCAGCGAATGACTCCTGAGCAGCGCCAGCGATTCGATCATTTGGACGACACCGTTAAACGGAGCTTCCACGACGGCCTGCTTAATTCCGGGATGATCGAAGGCGCCACGAAATGGCCCCATTGGTATGTCCAACTAACCGAAAATGACCCCTATAGGACAGAGAATAAAACCAAAGCCTTGGCGGCCATGTTTCTGCGTATTCGCCGCATAGCCGGTCGCCACGAAGGTCGTACCTGCTCCGTGCTAATGCCCGAGGGGCCTTTTGTCAACCGCGACGCCCTTGCCAATTGGGGGCGGATCGGGTTTGACATGGCCCCCGAGTTGTACGGCAATGAGGAGACCAAACGGCTCATCGAGGCATCGAGCAAGAAAGCAGGGATCGGTTTCCTCGATCTGGCCCCGGCATTTCTGGAAAATGGGGACAAAACGGGACTCTTCTTCGTGCTCGACACGCATATGACGCCGACTGGCCATATGCTTGTCGCACAGACCCTCTTCACCCTGCTCGCCAAGGAAATCCCTTGACGTTCGGGACTACCCGGCCAGGACGATTCCCTTTTCCCGCAGAAACGCACCGAACTTGAGGTCGACTTCCTTGATGTGGTCGGCCAGCCAATTGGCCATAAAGGTGTTCACGGACTCGGCGAGGATGTGTGTGGCGCCGTCCTCTTTGAACTCGCCTTCCAAGTCGATCAGCGTAGCCTTGAGTTCTTGATGCTTGCAGCGGTGTTCATCGAACCCTTCGTACTGGCTGTCCGCCATGGCCTTTTCTTCCGTCGCGAAGTGGGTGCCGGTGTATTCGAGGAGGAAGCCAAGGGCTTCCGCAACGCGTCGTGGCCCCTGGATGGCCTCGATGGCCACCGCAACATCGCTGAGGTGCTTGATCCAGATCTTGTGCTGCTCGTCGATCAACGGCACACCGATGGAAAGGCTCTCATCCCACTGTATCTTGCGCATGCGTTCACTCCTGATGACGTAGTTTCGTGTACTGCGGGATAATATAGGTGGACTCGCCCCAACGTCAAGCGGGGCGGCGGCTTGACGATGCCAATCGCCTCCTCTATACTCCGATTTCGCCTTTACGGCGTAGGAGTTGTTTCATGTCCAGAGGATTGACCCGGCGTCGCTTCGTGACGGGGACTCTTGCCGCATCCGCAGGTATGGCGGCGGCGAGTGTACTTGCCGATGAGGCTAAGGCGCCTACACAACAGCCAGACAAATCGGAGGCATCCACGATGCACAACCAAACCATCCGTATCGGAACGCTCGTGAGCGGAGGCGCGAAAACGGCGGACTACATCCGGCAGATCCTGCCGCACGGGTTCGAGTCGTTCAGCATCACGTTCTGGCAGAAAGTGGGCGACACGAATCTCGAACAACTCGCGCGCGAAGTCAAGGAAGCGCTCGATGGCAGCGACGCCGTCGTCAGCAGCCTCGGGATATTCGGCAATCCGCTGGGCGACAAGCCGATCGACGAGGAAAGCCGTCAAGGCTGGCAGCGGCTGATCGACGCCGCGCCGCTATTCGGATGCGACATCGTGGCGGGTTTCGCGGGGCGCGTCGTGGACCAGCCGGTAGACAAGAGCATCCCGCGCTTCAAAGAGGTCTTCGAGCCGCTGGCGTTGCGCGCGAAGGACAAGGGTCTGCGGTTGGCCTTCGAGAATTGCGAAATGGGCGGCACGTGGGAACGCGGCGACTGGAACATCGCGCACAATCCCATCGCGTGGGAAATGATGTTCAACGCGCTGCCGCACGAAAATCTCGGCCTCGAATGGGAGCCTGCGCACCAGATGGGGCAATTGATCGAGCCGCTCCCGCAACTGCGCAAGTGGGTCAAGAAGGTCTTCCATCTCCACGGCAAGGACGCCACCGTGCTGTGGGACGTTATCCGCGAACACGGCATCGGCGGCGGACGGCAATATTCGTTCCATCGCACGCCCGGATTCGGCGACACCAATTGGACGGATGTCATCTCCGAATTGCGCCGAGGCGGTTTCGCGGGCAGCATCGATATCGAAGGTTGGCACGATCCCGTCTACCGTGAAGAACTCGAAATGACAGGACAGGTCCACGGCCTCAATTACCTCAAACATTGCCGAGGAACTTACGTGCCCAATCCGCAAACCTAAACGCACGAAAAGGCGTCAGATATGGCCCGAGATGTCTCAATCGATTACGACCGCGAAGCCGACGTGCTGTATATCAACTTCAAGAAACCCGCTGTTGCCACCGACAGCGAGTTGACGGACGATGACGTTATCATCCGTTACGAAGGCGACGAAATCATCGGCATGACAATTCTGCATGCAAGCACGCGAGAGGCGTAACCCCGGAGAAATGCGTGATAATTGACGAACCATTCCCCGGCGTCTTCCGCATCGAGGCGCCGTTACCGAAGAATCCGCTCAAGAGTGTCAACTGCTATCTGTTCAAGGGTGGTCTACGTCACATGCTGGTGGACACGGGCATGAACCGGCCCGAGTGCCGGGAAGCGCTCGAATCGAGCCTTGCCGAACTGGGCATCGAACGCGCACAGACGGATTACTTCTTGACGCATTACCATGCCGACCACATGGGTCTTGTCGCAGACTTGGCGTTACCGAGTTCGACCGTCTATATGGGCGAGCGCGAGGCCAGCGTGGTCCACCACGTATTGAAGACGGGCGGCTACTGGCCGCGCATGGCCGAACTGGCCCGCCTGAGCGGGTTTCCAGAGGCCGAGATCGAGGAGTCGCTCCGACGTCATCCCGGCGTCAAATACAGCACGCCCGTCCTGCCACCGCTCACGACCGTCCGCGATGGCGACGCGATCGAGGCGGGCGCGTATCGCCTGCGCTGCATCGAAACGCCCGGCCATACTCAAGGCCATATGTGCCTGTACGAGCCACGCGCCAAGTTCCTCGTCGCAGGCGACCACGTCCTCGGCGACATCACTCCGAACATTTCCGCGTGGGCGCAAGACCACGACCCGCTTGCCGACTACTTGGCCAGTTTGGATAAGGTATCGACGCTCGATGTGTCGCTCGTATTGCCGGGCCACCGCCGCGTCTTCCGCAACTTGCGTGAGCGTATCGACGAACTCAAGCACCATCACCAACTCCGCGCCGAGGAAGTGCTCGACATCGTATCGAGTGGTCCCAAGACCGCCTACCAGATCGCCGCAGAAATGAAGTGGGACTATGTCGCCGAATCCTGGGACCATTTCCCCGCCATGCAGAAATGGTTCGCCGCCGGCGAGGCACTTGCGCATGCCCGCTACCTCGAAAACAAGGGCCGTATCCATTCAGTCTGTCGGCATATCGAAACCCTTGGCCGCGAATGCGTCGTATACGCGGACAAAGCTTAAGACGCCTCGGTTTTCAACACGGTTTCAGCACAACTCTCATGGAGTCGCGCTATCTTCCGGCAGAGAGAATGCCCTACTCGAATTCTGGTATCTTCCGGTTTTGACGCACTTCATTTTCTCTTTCGCGGAAAGTTATCGTTTCCATTCGGTTTCCCCGAAAGGGGAGTGACATGAATAGCCGTGGGTGGTAACCCACGGATACAAGACCGACTCCCGCCGACCCTGAAAGGGTCGCACTGTGTCTATATCATTGTTCAGTATGGGCGGCATAGAGATCCTTGTACGACCCTTTCAGGGTCGATGGTTAAACATTTGTTCCCGTGGGTTACCACCCACGGCTATTCGTGTTCTTCCCCTCCGGGGAACTTGAGTTGAGACGACAATTCTCCGAGAAAGTGAAGCTCCTCAGACGTCAGCCGAGTTGACAACGCAAGCCGCAGGTATCACAATCATGGCTATGGAATTACGTCCGGAGCACGAGAAATGAGCTACGTATCGGTGAGAATCGGCGACGATCTCGAACGAGAATTGATCGCAATCGCCCGTAAGCGCGGCACGAGCAAAGCCGAAATTATCCGAGAAGCGTTGCGCGTCTATCTCACATCGGCAGATGACGCCGAGCCCGGGTCGTGTTTTGACCTTGCCAGAGACCTGTTCGGCTGCTTCGAGGGTCCCAGCGATCTTTCGTACAATAAGGAGTACATGAAGGACTTCGGTAAGTGAGGGCTGCTGTTCTTCTTGACACCGAGCCTTCGGTGGCTGGCATAGGCCGGCGTGGCCGATTTCTTGAGTGGGCAACAACAGAGTTTGGCTGGCGCGTCCGTCCGTAATCACATTCGAGGCCGTTACGGCTTCAGCAGAACCTTGATCGAATCCTGTGGTTTTTCGACGGCGTGGATGCCCTGCTCGAATTCGGACAGGGGCAAGTGGTGCGTCACGATGGGTTCGATTTGGATCAGGCCTCGGTCGAGGTAGTCGATGGCGGTGGGGAATGTATAGGGGGCGAGGTGCGCGCCGTAGATGTTGAGTTCTTTCCCGTCGCCGATGATGGTCCAGTCGGCAGTGCTGAGTTCGCGCATGACGCTGAATTCGACGAATGTGCCTGCTTTGCGGATCATGTGGAGCGCGGGGACGATGGCCTGCGCGTTTCCGGTGGCTTCGATGAGGACATCGCAACCGTAGCCTTCCGTCAGCGCGCGGACTTCCTGGACGACGTCGACTTTGGACGGGTTCATGACGATATCCGCGCCGAACTGTTTCGCCAGTTCGAGGCGCGAGTCGATCAGATCGAGCGCGATCAGCAGGCCGGGGTTCTTGAGCCGTTCCGCTGCGACCATGCACAATCCGAGCGTCCCGCAACCAATTTGAACGACGATGTCGCCGAGTTTGATTTCGCCACGTGCGACGGCGTGGAGGGCGCAGCCGAGCGGTTCGATCAGCGCGGCGTGTTTTTCCGAAATCGACGCGGGAACCTTGTGTACGCGCGACTGCGGCGGAAACTTCATGTATTCGGCCATGCCGCCGTGGACGCGTTTCTTGAATCCGAAGATCCAGGCTTCCTTACAGAGCCAATACAGACCCGTGCGGCAGTAGCGACACGTCTCGCAGGGCACGATTTGTTCCGCCACCACGCGGTCGCCCAACGCGACGCCGTGCCGCTCGGCCGCCCCCACTCCCAACGCAACGACGTTCCCGACGAATTCGTGTCCGGCGATCACAGGGCCATCCACGTACGGCGGCCGCGCATCGTCGCCCCAAAATAGCGGCGCGCCCGTGTAGCACTTGACATCGCTCGCGCAGATCCCGCAGTCATGAACGGCGATGACGATTTCCTCCGGTCCGGGCGTCGGCACATCCGCCTCTTCGAGCCGATAATCCCGCACGCCGTGGCACACCACGGCCTTCATCGTCTTGGGCAACGCTAACGAGCACGATTCGGAATTCATGTGACGTTCCTCATAGGACATTCTCGATTTCCAAGGCTTTGCGAATCGCCTCAAGGAGCTGCTCCCTGCGATATGGTTTGCCTAGAAATGCCTGAGGCAGCTCGGGATGATCGCCCTCCATGACCTCCTCCTCGTTGTAACCACTGGCCAGGATCACCGGAATGCCGGGCACGATTTGCCGCAATGCCGTCAAGGTCGCCCAGCCGTCCATGCGCGGCATGGTCAGATCGCAAAGGACGAAACGAATTTCACCCACGTGTTTCCGGAACACCTCGATGGCCTCGATGCCGTCCTGCGCAATGAGCACCGTAAAACCTTGCCGCGTCAGCATGGTCGCACCCAATTTGCGGAGCATTTCTTCGTCGTCAACCAGAAGCACCGTGCCCCACCCTTGAATCTCCGGGACTTGGGCCGCTCTTGCAAACACCGGCTTCTCCGGGATTCCTTCCGCAGCCAGTGGGAAATAGACACGAAAAATACTCCCGATGCCCTGTTCGCTCTCCACCGTGACAAACCCCGCGTGTGCCCGTACAATTCCAAGAACTACGGCTAAACCCATACCGCGTCCGACGAATTTCCTCGAAAAGAACGGATCAAACAGTTTCTCGATATCCTTCTGGATAATACCGTGGCCGGTGTCCCCCACTTCTACGCAAGCATACGCGTTGTGCAGCGTCCGCGAATCGATGGGGAAACGATGCACTTCCGAGATATCCGACGCTAGAACTTCCTTGACGGACAAATGGATAACACCGCCAGCGCCATCGCCAGCCTCCCAAGCGTTGGTGACAAAGTTGGTCAAGATCTGTTGAATCTGGTTCGTGTTCGCGTTGACCACCGGTCCGGGTGAGGGCAAATCGGCTCGCAGTACCACGTTCTTCGGCATGACGACCTCGAATATGGGCAGGTTCCGGAGGCACGCCTCGGCAAGATCAAGAGGTTCCTGTTTGCCCATCGTTTGCCCAAGATAGGTCAGCATCTGGCGGCTCACCTCCGAAGCCAAGCAGGCCGCCTGCATGGCTGTGGACAAGTTATTGAAAAGACCTGTACCACGGGGCAGGTCACTCAGGGCCACTTCCAAGTTGCCTATCACCCCCATGAGTTTGTTGTTAAAGTGATGAGCGATGGCCCCGGCCATACGCCCCAGGCTTTCGGACTTCTGGAGTTGCCGGTTTTGCGCCTCCAGCTTCTCCCTCATAGCCTCCGCCCGCTTGCGCTCCGTGATATCGTGAAAAATCACAATACCTGCCGTAATCGCTCCGTGACTATTGCGCACCGGCGAGGCGTTCACGGCGACCCAGTGATCCTCTCCGGTTTCGTTGCGGATGATGACTTCTTCGCCATACGTGCTCTCACCTCTCAGTACGGCCCGCGAAAGAGGCAGTTCCTCGGATGGATAAGGCGTACCGTCGGTGTGGAAAGTAAGCCAATTCACCGAATGTTGGGTCACATCGATACCGGTCAAGAGATCGGGGGAGCCGCCGCGAATTCCCAGCGCCGCCGGATTGGCCCATTGGATGGTGACGTCAGGAGCATCGGCTATCAGAATGCCCGAAGGCGACTGCAAAATGGCCGCCTGCAACAAAGCAGCAGCCTTTTCACGTTCCTCCTCGGCCCGCTTGCGCTCCGTGATATCGAGCATAATCGTCAGCAAACACGGTTCTGAACCAATCATCATTGGGCAGGCCGAGAACAAACCATCACGTATCGTACCGTCTTTGGCGCGCATCTGTACATCGACCCCCTGCGCCTTCCCAGTCTCTTCGACCATGCGCACGACAGCGTCACGCTCATTCGGGTTTTGGAACAGCCGCAAGGTTTTCGACGTGTTTCCGATCACTTCGTCGCGAGAGAATCCAAGCCTGGCCAGAAACGCCGGATTAACATCAATGAACCGGCCTTCCTTTAACGTCGATATCGCCATTGGGGTCACATTGACCTCAAATGCCATCGAGAACCTCGCTTCGCTCTCCTCTATAGCCTCTTCGGCACGCTTGCGCTCCGTGATGTCCGTATGCAGGCCGACGAGTCCGATGACGCGATTATCCTGGTCTTGGATGGCATAGGCTCTCAGAGAAATGTCCAAGATTTCCCCGTCTTTCTTGAACATTTTGACTTCGCCCTGCCAACTTCCTCCGCCCATAATCGTGTCGAACATGTGTTTGCCGAGCGCTCTGTCTACATACAAGGTATCGAGTGGGTAATCCCCGATATCGCCGAACAAACGGTCGAAGGACTCATTTTGATAGTAGTGTCTCCCATCGGGTGTTGACATGCCGATGGCGTCGGAGGAATGCTCTACTAAATCCTTGAATAAATGCAGATCCTCCTCAGCCCGCTTGCGTAGTTCGGGGGCGTCACCAGGCTGGTCATCTGTCTTCTTCACTGCGTGCCCCCCAGGTGATGTGACCCAATTTCATCCACCCCGTTAGCCATCATAATCTCCTGAGCGGAAGAACCGCCCACTGGTTCGCATTCCCTGAACCCGACAAGACTAACCAACAGGTGAACTGTATCACACATCGCGACCCGAATATCACTTCGGGATCGGAGATCTGAGATTGCAACTGCGAATGTCGTATACTTTGCATCGAATGCGACATATGCGATTCCATGAATACTTTAGGTGGTAAGGGACATGCTGACAAACAACGTTCTTAATCTTATTGGCAACACGCCGCTTATTCGACTCAAGGATGAATCTGTTTTCGCGAAAGCGGAGTTTCTCAATCCGGGCGGCAGTATCAAGGACCGCGTAGCCTTGGCGATGATCGAGGGCGCCGAAGCGAGAGGACTGCTCGATGGCGACTCGATCATCGTCGAGCCCACCTCGGGGAACACGGGTATAGGAGTGGCCTTGGTCGGGCGCATGAAAGGGTACCGTGTGCGCATCGTGATGCCCGAAAACATGAGCGAAGAACGCAAGCGCCTGATCCGCGCGCTGGGCGCCGAACTCGTGCTGACGCCCGCGAAAGACAGTATCGCGGGCGCCGTGGCGCGCGTGAACCAAATCAAGGCGGAAGATCCGCGCGTATTCGTACCACAGCAGTTCGAGAACCCCGATAATCCGCGCGTGCATTACGAAGAGACCGGCCACGAGTTGTGGCGGCAGATGAATGGCGATATAGCCTGTTTTGTGGCCGGTGTAGGCAGCGGTGGAACGCTGCAAGGCGTAGGCCGGTTTCTCAAGGAGCATAAGCCCGGTGTGAAACTGGTCGCCGTCGAACCGAAAAACGTTTCCGCGCTTCTGGGCCATGAACCGGGACTTCATCAGATTCAGGGTATCGGCGACGGTTTCATTCCTGCCGTGCTCGATGTAAACATGATCGACGAAGTCATTGAAGTCACGGACGAGGAGGCCATCGAGACGACCCGGCAATTGAGCAGGGATTTCGGCCTTCTCGTGGGTATTTCGTCCGGGGCCAACATTTGGGCCGCCCGCCGGTTACGCGATACGACGCCGGGCAACATCGCGACGGTCCTGCCCGACCGGGCGGAACGCTACTTCAGCACCTCGCTCATGTGACCAGAAGGAACTCGGACGATTCGGCATATACGGCTTCAGGCTTCAGGCTTCAGGAAGTGCGATGTAGCCTGAAGCCTTTCCTCTTCGCTGGGTAGCGCGAGCGAAAACCAGATCAGGAAAATGAAGAGCGTGTATATCAACATTTGTTCCCAGAGCGGGAACGAGTAGCGGGTACCGAGCGCCGCGCCCCACGAGCTGCCAATATCGACTCCCGTAGCGACGGCGGCGGCCTTCCACTGGGGATAGACGAATTCCCACCGAATCAGAAAGTACGCGGACACGCTAAACACCGTCAGCCAAAGCAGGTACGGCCACATCAATTTTCGATGGTCGAAGCGTAGGGCGTATTTCGAGGTTGGCAAGTAGAACCTGTCCATGAGCAGCAGGACTCCGTAGCAGCCGATACCAACGATGAATCCCACACCCACAAACAGCGCTGCTTTCATATGAACATCGGTCCAGCGTATGGAACCAATCAGTTGGGTACCCACATCGGGGAAGACCCCCACAAGGCTGATCCCCACGCATCCCAGAAGCAAGAAGAACGAGCCAGCCCGGGCGCCCCATAGCGAGATGGCAACCATGCGCCGATGGAAATACAGCACAAGCGGCATGGTCAACAACCCCCACGAAATCATCGCGATGGAAAAGATCCACCACCGTTCCGGGTTGTGTTCCGGTCTGAAGCTTCCGAGGAAACTGAAGGTGTGCGTCATAATCGAAAACTTGTGTTCCGCCGGATAGCTGAGCCATGCCAGGAATATCAGGCCCCAGAAATACGTCGAAAGGAACGCCAAATAGCGCTTGAGTTCAACGGAGCGGAAACCGCCCGTGATACAACGTGTCAATATTCTCATGTAATACTCCACAGGCATTAGGCATTAGGCTGTAGGCTGTAGGCGCACTGCCTACAGCCTAAAGCCTAAAGCCTAAAGCCTTTCAAGTCGATCGAGCATTGTTACAGCCTCGGGACACGCGGGATTGCTCTCGACCAGCGTTCGCAGCACGCCCACCGCTTGATCCGTCTTCTTGGATTGGAGCAATAGGTCCGCGTAAAAGAAGGCCGCATCGGCGTCTCCGGGGTCGAGTTCGTGGAGCCGAAGCGCGTATAGGCAGGCGAGGTCGATCTGGCCGATCTGTTCGCGCCGATGCGCGGCGGTCCATAGTCCTTCCACTCTCGCTTTCACGGGTGCGCTCTTCAGGCACGTGAAAACACCGTACCGTCCGCACGGCAACTCGAAGACGCTGCGCGCGGACGGGTATGGAGCGAAATCGTCTATTTCCCAAACGCTCCGGTGCAATTCTTGCGGGTTGCCATGCGCTTCGGGATGGTCCCAGCCCATGCCAAGCGGGATGTTGACAATCAACGCCGTACGGGCCTTGGCGTACAACAGGTCGAGAACGGCCTCGCCCTCGGCTTTGTCCAGATGTTCGATCACGTCTCCGGCGATGATCAGATCGTACGGTTCGAGATCTTCGGCAAGTTCACGAATGTCGCCGATGCGCAACGATGAGTAGAGCGCCCGTTGATGGGCCTGGATGTACGGCTCGAAATATTCGATGCCGTCGATGCGCACCTGCCACGTTTGCGGCTGCACGCGTCCGTTCGCTACATCGAGATGCATCCGGCAAAGGAATCCCCAAATCCCGAACCCAGATCCCACATCGAGCACCGAGGACGGATTGATGGCGATAATATGTTGAATGCAGTGGCTGATATGGACGCTCGTGCTAACGGGCATTGAACGACTCCGGGCGATGTCAGGATTAGGCTTTAGGCTTTAGGC
>CAIYET010001121.1 GCA_903925285.1 Candidatus Hydrogenedentota bacterium
GCCTAAAGCCTAAAGCCTAAGTTCTGCAAGAGGCTCTTTGGACACGCAAGGCTTACCCAGCGCTCAGTCGTGCAGCCACGCCAACAGGGGCGTATCGATCCATGAGGTCGAGGGTCCCGTGAAGGCCGGCACGCCCAAGAGCTTGCATACGACCTCGTACATATCGGGATTGTTGATTCGCGCCATCCGGCCCACGCGCGGCGGCGTAAAAGGCGCGCACTTGCCATCTTGGTAAGCCATCCACCGGAACGACGGGTCTTCGAGCGGCGCATCGAATCGGAACGCCACCTCGCGCGGACGCCCATCTGGCGCGACTTCGCGCACCTCGACCGTCATCCGTTCGAGATGCACCGTATAGCCTGGATAAAACGGGTCTCTGGCGGGATCGCGGAACGCGAGCGTGTACTGGTCCGTCAAAAACTCGTCGCCATATCGCAACAACAACGTCCGCTCGTCCTCGCGATGGATCGTCAGCGAACGCGCGCCCGCCGCCAGTTCATAGCAACGATGCGGTGCAGGAGCTTCCGCGGACATGCGGACCACGGGCACGAAGATGCCCCAGACATCGACCAACGCGTTGACTAGCACAACGGTATCGTTGCGGACCGCCGGGTCGGACGGTACTTGGTCCAAGTCGCGCCGCACGGTTTTCTCTACCAACACGGGCGACAAGCTCATCAGCGGCATTGCGACTGCGGCGACTACCCCGTGCAGCGCGATCCAACACACCAGCAACGCGTACGAATAGCGCTTCCGGCGTGGAGACTCGGATTTGAGACAATCGGTTGAAGGCTCGAGCGCTTCGCACTGCGCACTGCGCGCCAGCCTCGAGCTTATATACATCGCCACGAGTCCCATGGCGCCGATACCCGTACACATCAGCAAGCGCGCCTGCGGAAACACCGCACAGGTCGGCAATGGCGCCAGAAGCATGCCCACCGCCCAGAAACGAGCCTCGGCACGTTCCCGAAGCAGCGGCCATATCAGCCAAGTCACTGTAGCCAAGAACAACATTGCAGCCCCAAGATAGGCCCCCGCCAACGGCCCCGGCAGATAATTCCATATCATCGGTTCGCCCGCCGCCAACTCCGAGAACAGAAGCATCGGCCAATACTGAACGACCTTGACGGCAAACGCAACGGGATTCGATGTTGGGTCCGTGTACAGTCGCGAACTCACGACGCCGTATCCAAGCGCCTTGTAGGGAATCTGCCACAATCCCACGACGATCAAGTATGGCAAGAGGGGCACGAAACGCCTGAGAAAAAGTTGAATCGAGTGCGAAGAGCCGTCGCGTCTCAACCTTGAAGACGTCCCGGGATCGAGAAACAATGCATACGCGAAGAGATAACCGCCCGCCGCGACGGCCCCTTCGCCGCTTAACAGGCCCAGCGCTAGCGTAAACCACGCCAAAATCATTCCCGGACGCCACGCGTCGCGCCGCCACCGATCGTGGAAGTAGACCGTCAACACGACAAACAACGCCGACAACACCGCGTTTCGGTTTGCAATCCACCCCGCAGTCAATCCGTGCGACATGTCGATCGCAAAAAATAGTCCCGCCAAGCCGGCTACCCAAGGCTGAAGGCTGAAACCTAAAGGTTGCGAGGCCGGAACTTCGCACTTCGCGCCGCGCGTTTCACCGATTCGCTGGTACAGCCGCGTGACCGCGAATACAAGCGCACTGTATAATAGCAAACTGTGTACATGCATGGGCCAGGCCGTGTTGCCGAACACCTTCCAGTCGGCCCAATGTGTGAACGCGGTCAATGGGCGGAAAAACGCAACTTGCCAACGGGCCGGCGCCCACCATGGGATCCCATGTTCCATACGAAGACTGTTGTGCACCGGATCACCATCCGAGAATGCGAAAATGTCCATAGGCGAACATCGTAGCGACGGCTCCCCGGGGACACCATCCATCACGATGTGGAAATAGTGGTCGTCCATCGAGAACCCGCCCCAGACGGACGGCAGCAGCGCGACAGCGCCAATCAGTGCCGCACACCAAGGCAATCGCGACGGATTCGCATTGCACCAGTCGCGAACATACACAATACATTGTACCAATCTGGTCACGCTTAACTCCTTTCCAACAATATGTGGACTTCTCAAAGAATACCGTTCTGTACGAGATTTGTTTCAGATTTGAGATTTGAGATTTGAGATCCGCGCCGCTTCATCCTTTTTCCTCAAGCCTGCGATTGGTTCGTTGCATCGCCGGGGGATGCTGTACTAAAGTACGTGGGGCCGCGACGGCGGACCTGGAAGGAGTTATCATGATGTTGGGTGATGTGGAGATCTCAGTTGTCATTCCTGTCTACAACGAAGAGCCGAACCTGCGCGAGGTGATTGCGCGGACGGTGGCGGTGCTGGAGGGTTTGGGGCGGACCTTCGAGATTGTCGCGGTTGACGACGGCAGCCATGACGGCAGCGTCGCGTTGCTCGAGGAACTGCAGCGCAAAGACGCGCGGCTGCGGATCGTGAAGCTGATGCGGAATTTTGGGCAGACGCCGGCGATGTACGCGGGGTTCGCGCACGTGCGGGGGCGGCTGGTATTTTCGATCGACTCGGATCTACAGAATCCGCCCGAGGAACTCGTGAAACTGCTTGCGAAACTCGACGAAGGCTACGATGTGGTGCAGGGGTGGCGCGAGAACCGTCAGGACACGGTATGGCGTCGGTACGCGTCGAAGGCGATGAATGCGCTCGTGTCGTGGTCGACGGGGATCCATCTGCGCGACTTGGGCTGCGGGCTGAAAGGGTATCGTCGCGAGGTCATCGACCATATGGTGCGGTTCTCGCATCATTCGCGGTACTTGCCTGCTGAAATAGTATGGCTTGGCGTGCGGATCGCCGAGGTGCCGGTGGAGCATCGCGAGCGGGCGGGCGGCGATAGCAAGTACGGTATTTGGACGTTGCTGCGGCTGAATTTCGATATGATATCGAGCGTAACGACGGCGCCTATCAAGTTCATCGGATTGGTGGGATGGCTCTTGTCGCTGGTGGGATTCGGCATGGGCGCGCTTATCTTCGAGAAACGGATTGTCTACGGCGACTTCAATCAAATGGCTTCGGTGACGGCATTGTTTTTCATCATCGCGGGCGTGCAGATGATCGCAACGGGCCTGATGTGCGAATACATGAGCCGCATTTACATCGAGGCGCAGAACAAACCCTATTTCGTCGTAAAGGAAATCATCGAGTCGGAGGAGGACACCTGTGAAGCAACGGATGCTGACCGTCCTGGCGCTGGCCGTCGGCGGCAACGTCAGCCAAGGAATCCTGAAGGCGCTGGCGCTGAGCCGGCTGCGGTGCCGCGTCGTCGGGGCGGACGTCGGCCCTCTTAAGCTGGGTCTGTACACCGTCGACCGCGCCTATATCGCGCCGTACGCGCGCGAGCCGCATTTCAAAGACTGGCTGATCGACCTGTGCCGCAAGGAGCAGGTCGACGTCGTGCTAACGGGGGCGGAAGCCGTCTTGCCTGCGCTGGCGCAACATGCGTCGGCCATTCACGCGCAGACCGGGACCGTATGTATCGTAAGCGATCCGGAAACGTATCGGATCGGCGACGACAAGCTGTTGACGTGTCAATGGCTCGATGCGCACGGATTCCCTTGCGCGGCGTATGCGGCGTCGGAAGACACTGCGGCGGTACACGCGCTGGCGCAAGCGCACGGGTATCCTTTGCTTGCGAAGCCACGCTGCGGCGGCGGGTGCCGCGGCCTGTTCCATATCGAGGACGCGACCGCGCTGGAACTGGTTGCGGGACGTCCGGATTACCTTGTGCAGCAGTATGTTGGCAACGATACCGACGAGTATACGGCGGGCTGTTTTTGCGACCGCGACGGGGGCGTGCGCGGCTGCATCGTCATGCGGCGCGAACTGCACGAGGGCACAACGGTGGTCGCGGAAGCAGGACCGTATCCGGAAGTGCGCGACGCGGCTATCCGCATAACGCAACTATTGCGTCCGATGGGTCCGTGCAACTTCCAGTTGCGCATGCACGAAGGGCGGCCCGTTTGTTTCGAGATGAACATTCGGTTCTCCGGCACGACGCCGGTGCGTGCGCGCATGGGGTTCAACGAGGTCGAGGCGACGTTGCGGCATTACGTGCTCGGCGAACCGGCGTACGATTTGCCGCTGGTTACACGCGGCACGATGATCCGCTACTGGAACGAAATGTACATCGACCCGGAGGGGTGCGAGCAACTGCGCCAAGCCGGTTCGCTCGATGCGCCCGGACGTTTCTTGCGGCAGATCGAGGATTACGGGATACGGCCATGCGAATTCTCGTAACGGGATCGAACGGGTTGATAGGGAGCGAAATCGCCGTGCACCTTGCACGCCAAGGGCATGAAGTCTTCGGATTGAACCGCACAGCCAGTCCTGAATCCCAATGCGTGGCCCTACGAACTGTTCAGGCCGATATCGCCGCACCGGGCTTCTTGGACCAAGTCCTTGCCACGATGCCGCCGTGCGAGGCCATCGTACACGCGGCTGCATCGTTGAGCATGCGCAACGACGATCCGGCGGTTTCCCTGACAAATTGCCTCGGCACGCAACAGATCGTCGCGTTGGCGAACCGGTGGGCGGCGCGGAGCTTGGTTTACTTTTCCAGTGTAGCCGTTATCGGGCGGCCGCGGTATATTCCGATCGACGAGGAGCATCCGACTGGGCCCTTGACCGTTTACGGCGCGTCGAAACTTTTCGGCGAACACGTGGCGGCGTTGGCGAGTATGCCGGCGGCGATGTTGCGCGTGACCGCGCCGATCGGCCCGCGCATGCCAAGCGGCCGCATCGTTCCGATCTTCCTTTCGCGCGCGCGTGCGGGCGAGCCAGTCGTGCTGAATGGAAAAGGCTCGCGACGACAGAACTATGTCGACGTACGCGACATCGCGCAAGCCGTCGAGGCGTGCATCGTGCGCGGCGCATCTGGCGTGTACTGCATCGGCGGGGCCGAATCGGTGTCCAACTACGAACTGGCCAAACGATGCATTCGCGTGGTGGGTTCTGAATCCGGGATAGCGTTTTCGGGACGGCCCGACCCGGACGACGAGGTCGCGTGGGAAATCAGTCTCGAAAAGGCGGCGCGCGACCTGGGCTACCGGCCCAGATACGCCCTAAACGACAGTATCAAGGATATCGCGGACGAAGGATGAAGGCGCTTCGAATCTCGAATCTCAAATCTCAGCCGCCGAGGGCGGCGATGATGACGAGTTGCAGGTCCGTAGCGTCAACCGTGCCCGAACTGTCCACATCGGCGTTGTAAAGGATCGGCATGCCGAGCAAGGCATTGACGACCAGTTGGATGTCGGCGATATTGACGGCGCCGGAGGCGTCCACATCGAGCGGCGAGTCGAGCACCCCGAGCCACGATGCGACCAGGGGAAACGTTTTGTCAAAGCGCCCGAAATAGTCCGGCTCTTCCTGATATGTACAAGACGAGTAACCGCCCCACAGTTGTCCGATAATCAGGTGCGTGTCGGCAGTCATGAGCGGACTGCCGGAGGAACCGGACTCCGTTATGCCGATGCTCTTCTCCGTTGGATCGAGGTGCCACAGAGATTCGTGGAAGAAGTCGCGCGGCTTGACTGGCTGTCCGCCTTCTTGCGGACTGCCTGCGTCGGACAGCCTGCCAAAGCTGATACGTTTGAAATCGCCCCTCGGGTGATGGATGGCCACGACTTCGGTACCGACGGACGGCACCGTCGTGGTCCAGCCGACATACGTCAACCCCGTCGGCGGTGCGTTGCGCAACCGCACCAGTGCGAAGTCGCTTCCCACACTCGAGTCGACTCCGGTCAACAAGTCCGCACCGCCCGACGTACGCGGTACGCTCGCCATGGCTGGCGGCGTTCCGTCGCACGCCGATGTTTGGTACAGCCAGTAAAACTCCATGCTCGATGCGCCACTCGTACCGTCCTGTACGCTGACACAATGGTTCGCCGTCAGGAAGTAAGCAATACTCGATTCGGGATGCGAATCGGCGATGAGCGTGCCCGTGCAATGCAGTTGATTCGGGGACGATACGAAGGTGAACCCGCCGATCCCGCGCGCCGTGTAGGCCCAGTCCGAATAGCAGGTTACATCCAAATTACAGGTTCCCGCCGATTTGGCCCACGGCAGCTCATCGAAACCCTTATACGTGTGTACCACGTTCTCGATGGTTATGCTCAGACCATCGGTCGAAACGCCCGGCCCCGCCGTACACTCGACCGTCACGAGGTCTGAAAAACAGGAATCGCTCCACAGGTCCTTATCGCCGGAGTGGATCCGGTCGAAAGGACCGTATGCCTCGACCGGATTGCGCGAATTATAGACAATGACCCGGCAACCGGTGGGGATTTTCAGTTCGGTGAAACGAAGACGTATCGCGCGCGCCCCCGGTGATTCGATGGTGACAGCCCATACGCGGCTACCGTCCGTTGCTGTCCCCCATGCGCCGTCCGTTGCACGCGCGCCTTCGAGCCGTATCGGCGCGGGCAAGTCCCGCACGATGCCGACGCGCCGGGCCGATTTGCCCGGATCGGGATTGGCCGACTGCTCCGCGTCTTCCATTTCGAGCGCGGCCACATCGACGGTCGGTAAGACAATTGCCGCCGCCGAGCCGACCGCAGTTGCCGTGCTCACCGGGATGGGACGTTTCGCGACGGCCTTGGCCAAGGCCGGGGGAATCTCCTCCTGCTGCTCGATGGGCGGCAACGACCAATCCTTGGGCCAGACGCCAAGGGCCAGCAATTCCCGTGTCGACAGGAGATTGCCCGCCGCATCGCTGTAGAGATCGAACGTAGCGCCCCCACTCTTGGCAAGCACATGGTAACCGGCGACAAGCACGCTACGACGGTACCGCGCGGCCTCATTCCAGGCCAGCAGAACCGTGTAACCGTCTTCCGAGTAACCCTTTCCCGCCAGGAACGCCTGCGCCTCGGGAAACGTCGGCGCATTGCACGAAACGCAATCTTCACCGTACGCACAGCCAACTAGTACTGAAATGTACACAAACACAACACCGAAGAGAAAGGACGAAAAGTAAAGCATGCGCCTGGCCGATTTATTCTTCATTCTTCATCCTCCATCCTTTGAACAAGTGTACACGAGAAATGCGTTTCCGGCAAGGCCCTCACGCAAGGCTTGCGGCTAGACGCGAATGGGGAGGATCATGAAGGGGATGCCGCGGCTGTAAAGCCGTCGCTGGACGGCGAAGACGATGTAGTTGTGAAGGAGGCGGGTGAAGATGGTGTCTTCGGGGAAGACGAGCTGGCCACCGAAGAAGACGCCTTGGGGGAAGCGTTCGAGGATCTGTTTGGACATCTTGGCGATTTCTTCGACGATATCGGTTCCGACGACGCCGTACGCTTCGGCGTAGTATCCCTCGGCCTTCATGTACGCGACGTATTTGGCGAGATCGGCGTCGATGTGTTGATGAAGGCGTTTCAATTCTTCGGCGCCCTTGAAATTGCCGGCATCGACCGCGCCGACCTGCAGGAAGACATACTGCTTGAACGCGCCGCCGAAGGTGCGAACGATGCTGAACAGGGTATGCAGGCCGAGTCCGTTGAAGCCGTTGACGAGCACGATGGCGGTCTTGATGTCGGGATCGTATTCCGGCGCATGGATCGAAGCGGACGGGATAGCCGCGATGGTGGCCGTCGATACCTCGACGAGGCTGTCGAGGCGTCCGAGCAACTTGCGCGTATGCTCGTAATGCCGCTTGACGGCAACGGCGAGCACGACGAGGCCCCCGGTGACGAGAAGCGTAATCCAGCCGCCGCCCATGAACTTTGTAACGACCATCGAAACGAGAATGAAACCAGTCAGAACGAGTCCGATTCCGTTGATCGCAATGCCTCGTTTCCAGGGATCCTTACTGCCGCGGACCTTCCACCAGTGGCGCACCA
>CAIYET010001122.1 GCA_903925285.1 Candidatus Hydrogenedentota bacterium
GCCTAAAGCCTAAAGCCTAAGAAAGGATACTCGCATGAAACCATTTGCCGTTGCGGTATTGGATGTCGGCAAGACGAACAAAAAGGTCAGTCTGTACGACCGCCAATTCAGCGTGCTCGCCGAAGAGCGGCGCAACGTTCCGCCGAAGGAAATCGACGGCCTTGAAGTGGATGACACCCAAACGCTTCTGGCCTGGTTCCGCGATGCGTTGACGCGCCTTGCCATGCAAGCCGAAATACGCGCGATCGCCATCACGACACATGGCGCCACCATCGCGCTGCTGGACGCCAACGGACGCCTGGCCCATCCGGTCGTCTCATACAGCGCCGCGAAAGGCGCGGAGATCCAGGATGCGTTCTACGCGGCGTTCGGCGACCGCGCGACGTTGCACCGCGCGACGGGCACGCCCGACGTCGGTTTCGCAAACATGGCAAAGATACTGTACTACCTCAAGACGCGGCGTCCCGATGCGTGGGCCAACGCGCGGCACGCGCTCTTTTTCACGGGCTATCTCGGCTACGAATTGACCGGAGCGTACGGCATGGAACCCACATACGCCGGCAATCATTGCTACCTCTGGGACTTCACGCGAAACGACTGGAGCGACGTAGCGATAAAACTCGGCGTCGACAAGCTCTTCCCGAAAACATTTGGCAAAGCATGGGACTGTCTCGGCGTCGTGAAGCCCGAATTCGCGCGCACATGCGGCGTCCCGGCGGACTGCAAGGTCACCTACGGCATTCACGACTCGAACGCCAACTATCTCCCCTACCTCGCACGCGGCTACGACGATTTTCTTCTGAACTCGACCGGTACGTGGTGCGTACTGATGCGCCCATCCGCCTCCGCCGCCATCACGGACGACGAAATCCTCGCGAAAGTCCTGTTCAACATGGACGTCTTCGGACGTCCAGTGCGAACCTGCATCTTTCCCGCAGGCATGGAATACGACACGTTCCGCGCCTTCACGGACCTCGAAGACCAGACGGGCATCGACGACGTGCGCCGCGTCGTCGCAGACAAACGCCTATTTGTAATCCCCGGCGTATTGCCCGACGCCAGCGCATTTCCCGGCGCCAAGCCGCGCGTCGTCAACGGCGATCGCGTGCAATCGCTCGAAGCGCTGAAAGCCGCGCCGGACAAACCCATGACGCGCCTCGGACAAGCGTACAACGCCGCGCTGAACCTGAGCCTCGCGCTGGCCACACGCAAAATGCTGTCCTGGTGCGCCGTGAAGCCGGGCACCACGATATTCATCGAAGGCGGCTTCGCAAAAAACACGGCCTATTGCGAGTTGCTCGCCACGCTGTGTCCCGAACAACAATTCGTACTCACCAACGTCAAAGAAGGCACCTCGTTTGGCGCGGCACTGACCGGATGGATGCTCGCCGAAGGATTGACGCTCGAAGCCATCGGCCACGAGTTCAACATCGAAACCACGCCCATCCCCCGCCGCGATTTCGGCGATCTGGGCGCGTACGAAAGCGCTTTCCAGGCGCTATTGCGATAGGATGTGCTCAAACAAGAGCGAGGCGAAACAGATGGAATGGACAGACTGCTCTGCGTGTGGCGCAAAAGAGAGTATGCAGCCCCAAGCAGGGGTTTTCGAGCAATTCCATCCCGAAGGATCTGGCCTACGCACGGCAGCAATTCGGCGAGTAACAATCGAAACACGAACAAGGTATTTCTGGTAAGATAGATGGAGGCGGAGGATCTCTTTATGGGAAAGGCCTATGCGACAGAACATTGTTCGAGCCTAAGAGCGTCGCTCGCCTTCCTCCTTTCGGAGTATTGGACATGTTGAAGGCGCGCGTTCCGGTTCGACGTCGTAGCGTGAGTACCTTCAGCATCCTTGCGGGACTGTTCATACTAATCGCCGTGGGAGTTGTCCTGGCGCTCCTGTTTGCGC
>CAIYET010001123.1 GCA_903925285.1 Candidatus Hydrogenedentota bacterium
AAATAGGCACGCAGCATGCGTCTCGCGAATTGTTGGACGCGTGAGATTATTGAATATTCTTTGGCCAATTCACGAGAAAGGGAGGATGTAGAATCATGAAGCTACCAGAAACCATCATGAATTCGCCTACGGGAGTAGCCAGATTGGCCGGGAAGGGGACGGGGTATGTCGTGTGGGCGTTCCGCGCGACGAGCGGATCGGCCAAGAGTCTGTTGCTTCGCGTTCCTTTCCCGCGCGTTTCTTTCCCACGACTTTTCCAGCGGGCGCCACAATCGTTCGAGGCTGTCCTTCGGAAGGCGATTCTGGCAGAGGCGCAACGGACGGGGCGGAGTCTGAGCGAGAAGGAAATCGACGAACTTGTCACAAAGATCTTCACGCTGTTGGAGAAGGTGTTCAGCGGCGAATTGGGTGTCGATGCCATTCCGATGGCAACGGAACTACTCCATTCCACAAACGCACTCACGGAATTTCTCACGCCGTTGCTCAAGTCGGCGGGGCCGCTCTCTGAAGCCCGATTGGAGATGCTGAAACAGATTCTAGTCGCAAATATTCAGTTGCAGAAAGAATCGGGCGAAGAAGCGACAACAGAAAAAGAGCAGATCAAAGAAGAGATAATCGTGGAGGAAACGGCGAATGGGTGATGCGATCAAGCCAACAAGAAAGGCTTTCGTGGCCGAAACCACGACCGCTCCATCGGCCAGTGCGCCGGATGTGACGAGTGCGCACAAGAAACCGACGTTGTTGGTGGGCATCGATCTTGGGACGTCGCGGACGGCGTTGGCCGCAGGCAATGGGCTGCGGATGTGCGTGAGCACGTTCGTGGGCAAACCCAAGGATGCGGTGTCGGAAAAGTTGTTCGGGAAACGGTTGTTGTTTGGGGACGAAGCCTTGAACAACCGGATGGCCGTCGATCTGATTCAGCCGCTCGGCGACGGCGTCATTGATACGTCGCCTAAGAAGAAAGAGGAGAACATCGCGGCGGTGCAGACGCTGTTGCGTCACATGCTGTCGCATGCGACGAGTGATGGACAGGACGTGATTTACGGCGTCATCGGGATGCCCGCCCGGGCGAGCGTGGACAATAAGCGTCTGTTGATCGATGCGATGCGCGACATCTTCGACGCGGTCATGATCGTTTCCGAACCGTTCACCGTTGCCTATGGGCTTGATATTCTGACGGACGCGCTTGTCTTGGACATTGGGGCGGGCACGATGGACTTGTGCCGCATGCACGGCAGCTTGCCGGGTGAAGATGATCAGGTGACGATCGACAAGGCCGGGAATTATGTCGACCGAACCCTTTACGCGCTCATCCAGAAACGCTATCCCGAAGCGCAGTTCTCTATCAACATGATCAAGTTGATCAAAGAAAAATATGGCTATGTCTCCGACAAGGAGGAGCGCATCGAGGTCCAGTTCACGGTGGACGGACGTCCGCGGATGTTCGATATCACAAAGGAACTGAAGGAAGCGTGTCTGTCGATTGTGCCGGACCTTACCGAAGCGATCTACAAGCTCATAGGTTCGTTTGACCCGGAATTTCAAAAACGGTTGCGCGGCAACGTCGTGGTTGGCGGAGGCGGCAGCCAGATGATTGGCTTGGGTGCGATTATCGAAAAGTCGTTGGACGAATTGGGTGGCGGCGCCGTCAGGATTATCGACGAGCCTGTCTACGCCGGCGCCAATGGGGCCTTGAAGATCGCCGTCGAGATGCCCGAGTCGTTTTGGGAACACCTGAAGGACTGATCAATGTTTTTGTGCCGCGCCATAGCTTTGACATTACCGCCGGAAAGGTCAAGTGCAATGCTGCCCCTTATAGCATTGGCCGAGAACCCCTATAACTTAAGATTCGCGGAATCCCCGAAAATGACTCGGTTTATTCCAAGTCACTTCCAATTTTCACAGATGCACCCCCGCAGAAATCTCTTGACATCTGCCTGTTCATCCCGCTATTCTAACGCGAAGATGGATTGGTCTAATCATGAGCCATGCACGAATGTGCTTTCCGGCGCATTGTTGACCGTCCATAGGCAGCAATTCATGGATTGGAGATGACCGGATATGCCATTGATAGCGTTAGCTTTAGTGGGTGTTGTTGTAGGTGCGGCAGGCGCCGAAATCCT
>CAIYET010001124.1 GCA_903925285.1 Candidatus Hydrogenedentota bacterium
GCCTAAAGCCTAAAGCCTAAAGCCTAAAGCCTAAACAGCCGAGGTTCTGCAAGAGGCCCAGAAGTTAGGAGTTAGGAGTTAGCGGCCATTCTAACGCCTAACCTATTTCCACGGCGGGAACTTTTTGGGGAACCGGTGTATTGTAGAGGTAAGGGGAACGGGCTTGTTGAGGCCCATGAGAGTAGTCAACCTGTTGGTGTTCAATGGGTTAAAGTAGACAGTTGAATAGAAGGATTTGTGGCAGTCGTCGTTTACAATGGCGAGAGTTTCTTTCACTCTCATTTGCGGCGGCCGCACCATGACAGCTCAACCCCACTATCACTTGGTTGGGTAGTAAAAGCGAACTTCACTCGTGCTCAAGAATGAGAGAACCTTTACTATTGACAAATGTATTTGAATTTTGTACAATGGAGTCTGGATCCAAGTGATAGTGGACCAACCGATCCAAGGCCCTACCCCTAGTAGCGCCCATTGGACGTGAGGGAAAGGTTGCACATCATGCGGTATTTGATATCGAGCGTGGGCATAGCCTTTGCGCTTGTCCTGTACAATCCGAGTGTTTTGGCATCAACCTATTCGATACCTCTGGAGAAGATCGATATTCAGAAGGTATATCTCGGGGAGGCTACCGGCTTCGAGAAGGCTGCTAAGGTTGATTACGAGTCGGTCATCAAGGCCACGCCGGAGTACGAGGAAGTCAAACGGAAGCACATCGAGCCTGGAACGGGCAAATATTGGATTCTCCTGAGCCAAGCGAGCAATCGTGCGGTGCGTGCGATTTCGGAAGTCGGCCAGCATACCGGTTACGACTTTATCGCGGCACAGGCGTATCTGGGCGGGTTGGAACCTGGTATTCCGTCCGAGGACATCACTCCGCTGGTCCTGGATCGTGTTAAAGAGGTGGCGAACAGCCCAAGAGACAACGATCTCAAGGACAAGAGTAATAGAAAGGACAAGGACGAGTCCAAGTCCGCCAAGAAGAAAAAGTAACATTGTGCGGGCCGTATGGGAGGCGCGCGAGCAATCGCGGGAAAATGAGTGTTGAATCTAGGTCTTACAGTAGCCCGACGTTTACAGCGTCGCGGTATTGGCGTGGAGAAAAGTGCCTCGAAAACGCACAATTGAACGAGAGGCTACGACCGACTGTAGTCGTTTAGAAAGCTTGGCGATTGTCCAATTTCGACTGAACCGGGACGCCGGGTAGGAGGGAGTAAGTAATGGGCAAACGTTTCATTGCAGTACTTCACCGATTGACGTTGTTAGTTTTGATAATATCCGCATGTGTATCCTGCGCCAATTCGAAATCGGGGGCAGGACGAACGGCCAGTCTCGATCAAACGTCGTCGCCAGAGCCGGAACCCGCGTATGCGGCACCGCCGGAAGCCGCGAACACGCCACCGCCGGAAGCCGCGAACACGCCACCGCCGGAAGCCGCGAACACGCCACCGCCGGAAGCCGCGAACACGCCACCGCCGGAAGCCGCGAACACGCCACCGCCGGAAGCCACGAACACGGCGCCGCCGGAAGCCACGAACACGGCGCCGCCGGAAGCCACGAACACGGCACCGCCGGAAGCTACGAACACGGCACCGCCGCCGCCGCCGCCTCCGCCTCCCCCGCCACACGTATACACGCCACACGTATACACGCCACAGCACTGGCCGTATTCGCATCCGCGGCATTTTTTTTGGAGATGATTCTATACGCCGTGGGGCGGTCTGTGTTATGTTGAATGCAAAGGATTCTGCGGCGTGCGTTGCGCTGGAAATGGCCTTGGGACATAAGACAGCGAGTTGGTGCCGTGCGGGCGCGGGACGAACTGGAGTAAGGGTGATTTCGTGACGCTAGAGCAATCGTTCCGAATCGGTGAAAGCGCCTTTCGGCCCGTGCCGCGAGGCCTGTGCCATATCGTGATTATTTGTCTCATGGTGGCGGTGGGCGCGGGATGCTCGACCATCCACGCCACTCGGCCGGCTCCCGTGATGCCGTCGAGAGAGAGCAGCCGCATCTACGACAACCACGCGGCGGGCCAGGAAATCGAGGAAGCGAGGATTCTGATCGAGACCTCGGATCCGTCGGAGGCGATTCCACGGCTCTTGAATACCATTCAGAAGTTTCCTGGGACCGATTCATCGCTCGAAGCGCGGTATTGGCTTGGCATGGCCTATTACAAGATAGGCGGTTTTCGCGACGCCGTCGGCATGTTCAGCGATTACGCCCGGCTGCGTCCGAAGGGCGAGCATGCGGCGCAATGTACGGAACTCATCGCGCGGTTGACGGAGGAGTCCAACGCCAAATATCCCACCTTGGAGCAGTTGGACGAACAGATCAAGAAGGCGACCGAAGAAGTTGCTGCGAAACCGGATGACGTACAACTCGAGATGGATTTGGCGGAGCTTCTTTGGAAGCGCGGCGATTATCCGAAGGCTGGGGCTGTGTACGCGGCTCTCGTGGCGAAGCACGCGGAGTACGCTAACGACGGGACGGTCAAGGAGCGGATCGAGTTTGGCGCGAACGGCCAATACGTCCTGTTGACACCCGTCGAGATGCTGCGACGTCGCGATGCGGCGGACCCGCTGGTCGTGATCAATTCGAGCGGATTCAAGAGCGGGCGCGACCTGTTTACCCGCGAGCAGCGTTTCTACTCGGTATCGGGGCAAATTCTGAACCGTAGCGACAACGCGCTGAACGGCGTTCAGGTCATCGTCACGATTTACGCCTTCGGGACTGCCGTGCTCGACACGAGCACGGTGAGCGTAGGCCAATTGCGGCCGGGCGAGAAGCGGCCGTTCAGCGTGCGTTTCAACAATTTCGACAACATCGAGAACGTGAACCGGTTCGAGTGTATCGGCACGTTCCAACGATGAGGAGCGTTATGGCACGACGAATTTCCATAGCATTCGCGATACTGCTTTTGGCAGGGACGTGGTCGTATGCGCAAGCGCCGGTGCCGGTGGTTTCGCCGCCGCCATTGCCCGCGCCGGCGCCGCCCGCCAACCCGCAGGATGTCAAGCAGGTCAACGTCTCGGTCAAGATTGTCGAGTTCCAGACATCCAAAGGCTCGGAAACGGGGCTAAGCGCCTATTTCAAGCAACGACAGTCGAAGAGTGCTACAGGCCAAGTCCTGACCAACCTCGGATACGTGCGTAGCGCCGACCTGACTTTCCCCACGAACACGACTAGCGCGATTACCGTCTTCCTGGACCAGATCCATCTGCCGGAAGACGACATGGAAGTGGTTCTGCAAGCGCTGATCAATCAGGATCGTGCTTTCATCCTGTCGCAACCCAAGGCCATGGTGACGGTCGGTTCGCCGATCCCGACCACGATCCAAACCACGCAGCGTATTCCCTATCAGAACACGGTTGTGGTCGGCGCGACGGCGATGCAAACGACTGCGTTTCGCGACACGGGCGTGTCGTTGACTGTGCAGGCGCCCGTAATTCAAGACGACGACGGCAATCCGTCCACCACGGACGACACCTATATCCAGTTGCTGGTGTCCGCCGCTGTAAACGAACAGGGACAACAGATTACGATCGCTCTGGACGATCGCGGCGTGTCGGGCGGTATCTTCGGCCAATCGACCAGCGCCATCAAGGTGCCGGAATTCATATCGCGTAGCGTAGCGACCTCCGTATGGGTTCGCCATGGCCAAGTTCTTCTGCTTGGAGGCTTGTACCGCAACACGAAGAACAGGAATCTATCCACGTTGCCGTGGTTGACTCAGGGAGAGAATTCCGTGTTGGGTTTGATTGATCGCGTTATTCCGACCAAGTTCCTGGGCACGCCTCTTTCCTCGACGATGAGCGACAACACTTCATTGACCAGTCGCCGTGAATTGGTGTTTCTAATCAAAGCGGAGCTTTGGCGGCCCGCCTATACGGTGGTCAAGAACCTTGTTTCCGGCAAGAGCGATGACGAGCCGCCCACCAAGAAGAAGGCGTCCTTGTCGGGTGTGATTCAGGAGATTTCGGACATTCCCAAAGGGTTGGTGGAAGGGGTTCGGGGCGGCGCGGAGAAGACGGACATTCAGTCTAGCTTGGGAGGCGGCAAGTGATGCGAACGATATGTCCGATTCTCCTCCTTATGGTGCTGCTCGCTCCTGCAATTGCCATGGCTCAGGTATATGCGCCGGTGCCGCTGTATCCTTCTCCGGCCGCGCCGAGCGCTCCGGCTGCGCCAGCCGCGCCGGCGTTACCGGCGTTGCCCGCGCCTTCGCCCGTTCCTGTGCCTGCACCACCGGCGCCGGTCGAGGGTCAGCCTGCGCCCGTGCCCCCTTTGCCCCCGATCGATCAAGTGCAGATTCAGGTCTGGATTAGCGAAACGAATGAGAACGGTCTTCGCGATGTGGGTGGAAACTTGCAGTATTCGCGCGTGACGAACGGCGTGGCGCAGAGCGGCTCGCTCGAACAGATCCGCACGCAGACTATAAACCCGCTCAGCCCGAATTATACCGTGACGATGCCCGCGCCCGACACGTCGCAGTTTCCAAAACCGCCGGCCTCCCATGCGCCACAACAGTTGCGCCCGGACCAGAATAACAACGCGGCCGACAATACGCAGACACAAACCGGCGCCGGACTTGTGTTCAGCATCGTCAAGTCCAGTTATGGCACGCTCGACGGCGTGTTGCGCGGCATCGAGCAGAAGGCGGACGGCGACCTCATCTCGAAGCCCGAACTGCTGGTAGTCAATAACGGCATTGCCGAGATTCACGCCGGCGAACAGGTCCCGTTTCAGAATATTGCCTACAACATTCTGGGCGCGAGCCAGCTTGCGGTCACGTGGCAAGATGTCGGCGTCAACTTGAAGTTGCAGCCGCTTATCGTGGGCGGCACAATCCAACTGACGCTCACGCAACTGGCCGTGAGCGACCGTGTTCTTACGCAGGACGTGCGCGGCGTCGACATGCCCGTATTCGCGACGCGTTCGCAAACGGGCGTCGTACTTGTGCCGGACGGTCAGACGCTGGTCATCGGCGGGCTTTCGAGCCGAACCGTTACCCGCGCGGAATCCCGCGTGCCGATTTTAGGCGCGGTGCCAATCGCCGGCGTTCTGTTTCGGAGCCGTACGTCGAAGGCGAGCAATTCCCACTTGCTGATCTTCGTATCGCCCATGATCGTGAATTTGCGCAACATGTCCGAAGACGCACACAACGCGCTGAACTTTTGGCAGGATCGCAAGTGGGAGAATTCCGAGCGTATCAGCAAGGAAATCCAAGTCATGCAGGATGAGTTGTAACGCAGTAGGAGTTAGAAGTTAGAAGTTAGAAGTTAGAAGTTAGAAGTTAGAAGAAGAACAGATGGCGGTACAAGGCCACTTGAAAGCAGTTTTCCATGCCAAATAACGCAAGGTTTATACTTCCGGTATTCTAACTCCTAACTCCTAACTCCTAATCCTTGCACCGTGGAGGATCGACCTATGAAGGCCATTCTGATCTGTGGCAGCCCACGCACTGACGGCAACACTGAAATCTTGCTGCGCAAGTGTATGGAAACGCTCGATGCGCGCGGTATCGAAAGCGAACTTATCCGCCTGGCGGGAAAGACGATTCAGCCATGCACGGCGTGCGGAACCTGCGCGCGCAACAAGGACAAGGCTTGCGCAATTAAGACTGACGATTTCCATGCCGTGTTCGATAAAATGCTCGAAGCCGGTATTATCGTCCTTGGTTCGCCGGTGTACTTCGGGTCCGCGACGCCGCAGTTGATGTCGCTGCTCGACCGCGCGGGATACATTTCGCGTTTCAACGGTAACCTGTTCGATCGCAAGCTTGGGGGGCCGATCGTTGTGGCCCGGCGCGCCGGACAGAACTTCACCTATGCCCAACTCTTGTATTGGTTCATGATCGGCGGCATGGTCGTGCCCGGCTCGACGTATTGGAACGTCGCGTTTGGTACCAAGAAGGGCGATGTAGAACAAGACGCGGAAGGTCTCGAAACCGTCGTCAATTTCGCCGAGAATCTCGCTTGGCTCGCCGGGAAGATCGGCGCGTAAGGGGACAATCAACTTTCCACGGTTACGGTAGCGCGACCTTTTTGCCGCGGTTGAGAATCAGCAGGTGTTCGCCATTCACGAGCGTTACGGTTTGGCGGGTCGGATTGAACTCGGACACGATCCAGTTACCGTAGATGGGATCGCCCACGCCACGGTCCAGATGGCTGATCGTCCCGTCCGGCGGGAAGATCACGATGGAAAACCGTGCACCTTTCGCTTCCGCGTTGACCATGCCGCGCAGTTCGACTTCGGCGGTCTCGGCATTCGGCGTTGCAGGCGATGTCGAACTGGCCGGTTCAGGAGGATTGTTTTGGACCGGAGCGGTCGTCGCCGCTTCCGGGGGCGGGGGTGATTCTACTGGGACGTTCGCGGGAGCCGACGGCGACACTGGAAGCGAGAACGTGGTTGTTGCGACGTCTCCATCGTTGCTTCGGGCGTGCAACCTGACGCGATAATCGCCCGGTTTCAGGGTATGATGGAACGCCGCCGCCTCGCCCGACGCGACTTGGCGCGTGTCGTTTGGTTTCAGGAACGCGACATCTTGCCAAGTTTGATCGTCCTTTGCTCGTTCGAGGACATAGGTGGTTGCGTTGAGGCCGGTCCCGGGGCCGATGACAAGAAGCCGACGCCCTTGGTTGCGGACGGTAACGACCGTTTCGTACACCGAGCCCGTCGATGTGGTGTGTTCGGTCCATGTGGCCGAGAGTTCCGGATAGGGTCTGCCCGTGCCCGCCCAGTCCGTAAAGATCGCCAAGAGCAACGCGCAACACACGCCGCAGGCCAACGGAATGAGCGCGCGCACGCGCTTGAATGGCGCCAAAGCCACACCTGCCGCGATCAGAACGCCGAGATCGGCCGCTGTCACCAGCAACATGCCCGGACGGTATATCCAGGGAATGCCTTGGCGAAATCGCTCGGCAATCGGCTCGATGCTGTACTGCGCTTCGTGGACAAACCATGCCGCCGCCACGGTGGCGATGAGCCAAAGACCCATCAGGGATATCCCGCGCGCGATTCGCCACGGCAGAATCCCCGCAAGCGTAACCAAGACGCCCAGAAGTACCGGTAATGTCATCACCCAATGGATGACCTCCCCTTGAAACGACAGCTCCTGATAAGCGCGGATCGGAGACAAATCGTCCACCACCGGAAGGAACACGCTCAGGCCCAGCGCTACGGCGGACCCCCACGCAAGCCAACAGTCCATATCGCCGCCCAGATTCGGTGAGGCGACTGGCCGGGCCATTCGTTTGATGAGTGAACCGTGGGGCGCGGGCACGTCTTGGGGCGTGCTCGCGATAAGCGCGTGCGCGATCACGCCGTGTACGTTGGCGCAATCGTTCTGCGCGCGTACCAGGTCGCGTTCGAGCGAATCGTGCAGCGACGCATCGAGCATTCGGTCTTTCAACTGTCGCGTGAGCCGGTCGCGCGCGGCCTGGATCGTCTGGATGTCGCCCGCGTAGTCGGCGCTGAGTTGTTCGAGGCGTTTGCGTCTGAAGGTCACCTCGGATTCTGCGCGAGCCTTCTCGGCTTGCGCGTGGGCCCGGCAGTCCGCCAGCACCAACTCCGACATCGAACCGTCGGCCCGGAGCCGGTTGGTTTCGCTCAGTCGCAGTTCGGCGCGCTCGCGCCGCGTCAGGGCATCGCGCAGGGCCTCGATATGTTCGTCGAACAACGACCGGTAATGTTCGTTTTCGGAAGGCAACACCGCCTGAAATCCCGATTCGGGAACGGCGTCCAGCGACACGTTCGCATAGCCGCCGGCCACGTGCGGATCGGTCACCGTCAGCCATCCGCGAATGTTTTGCTGAAGGCGATCGAGGTGATCGCGCCGATGACGGAGCCGGTCCACCGTCTCGCGAAACGCATCGAGCGATGTCTCGCCGATGCGAAGCGACAGCCCGGCTTGGACGATCTTCTCGCCCGTGCTGGACAATTCGATGGCAATTTCCATCAGCCGCTGTCGGAGTTGGTCGTCCAGTTCCGAGCGGGCATCGCGAACGCGTTCGAGGTAGGCCGTCAGCGTCGCAGGCTCCTCGCCCGACAGAATGTTTCCGTTACCCGCTCTCATGGCGTCTACTTGGCGCTGCAACTTGTATGAAAGGCTGCAAAGGACTCGAAGTGGTTCCAGAATATCGAGGATGGCCGCGCTGACCAATTCGGCGCTGTCGCCGAGTTCCACGCCTTCCGATTCGTCTGCTACGGGGGCCTTCGGGAGTAAGCCCTTCCGTTTTCCAGACGGTTTACGCAGAAACTCTGGATGATCCTTGAGATAGACTTCCGTTGTTCCGGGATCGATTTCGCCGAGGGTTGGAATGCGGATGCGTTGGCGGCACGCGACACACTTGCCCGGAAGCCCGAACATGGCTCCAGACACTTTCATCTTCTGTCCGCATATGCAGTATATGCGCATTTCATCGGGCCTGCCGTTGCCCATGCCTGTCTCCCATCTTAAGAGCAGCCAAGCGCGTACGTCGAGTAGGAGGCGCGGCCACCTTGTGCCTCCGACGTGTCACCTTTAATTAAGAGTATACCTGCCTGGCGCTTGAATACCAAACCGTATTTGGGAAAGAGGCGACTACAGGTCAATCGAGTTTCTTGACGTGATAGCCGTCACCTGAGTCTCTCCGTTATCTCTATCAACCGGAAGTTCGACGCACCCTCGCCGCTGAAACTGCGGTCGGGAAGCAACGGATAAGACGTTCCAAAGTATGCGTTAAAAATCGCCCGAAAGCTGTTGACCGGCGAGATGCTGTCGTAGAGTAGCTTCCCGGCGTCGCGGCCCGGGACGCGATATGCGTTGAGGATGCCCACGGCCTCCCTAAGATCCGTCGTATCGAGCTGGTCGGTGAGTTTTAGGCGCGATCCGTGATCGCCTTGAAGCAGGATGACTGCGTTGGGCGATTTCTCGACGATCTGGTCTACGATGTGCATGACTCGCTTATTCACATAGGTGAGTTGTCCAGTATACCCGGAGAGGTACTCCTGCTCGGTGCCTCCGGCCGCGAAGAAGTACGTGCCGTCAGTAAGGATGAACGGTCTTTGCGCATGCAAAGGCTCTCCGTCGCCGTCAAGGACAAACGGCGGGTGCGGTATGGTGACGTGCGCGAAAACGAACAGCGGATGCCCGTGGCGCACCATCTTAGGCAACCGATCGAGCGTGAACAAGATCCGCTTTCGATGCATGACATACTGCGAGAAATACTCCGTTCTCCCGAGCAACGTGCGAAGCGGCGTCATGTTGATCAGAACGTTTTGAAACTCTCCCAGCAGGAGGCCGGGCTTGAGGGTAACGCCGACCTTCATGCCGTCGGTACCCGAGTAACCGCTCGTGAAGGTCACGCATTCGTAGCCACGTTTTTCGAGAAATGCGACGACTTTATTTGCGCGAAACTGCTCCTGGATTCTCTGATCGAAGTTCCATTGCGATTCGTTTGCCGGTGCGCCCGCGCTTAGATAATCCATGTTCAGCGAGGAAGAAAGCGATAAGAGCGTCCATGGATAATTCGAGTAACTCTTGTCCGCGACATAGAAGCCCCGGTCCCGAAGAAACGACAGAAACGGCTCGTCGTCACAATGAAAGAGATCGCGCAGGATGTCTACCCGCGCGTATGCGTCAAGGATAATATAATAGATGTCCGGTTGCGGCTCGCCGCCCTCCAATTGCGCGACGGTGGGCGGGACCAATGTCCTGTGAGACGACGCCAGGTTGGCGTGCGACGCATTGAAAAACAGCGTGCCTAATACGACAAGTACGGCGCACGCTGACGCTTTGTTCAAGAAGAGCGTCGTCTTCTCAAAGGTATGCATCGACCTGCGTAGCGCGTACAAACCCAATGCAACCACGAGGGCAACGCACAGCGCGCCCACGCCAAGCATGAGATTCCCGCCGCTCGCGACGGCCCGCGCATAATCGATCACGGGACCGTACGCCCAGAAGAAGAGCAGGAAAAGCGACAGGACAAGACCGCGCTTGTGCTTCTGGGCAAGCACAAACCGCAGGATCGGCCACGACGCACAGGATGCAACGAGCATTACCGCGAACGGCAGATACACTTCGTTTATCGAGACGTGGTCAACATGCGTCGAGAAAACCGACAGAATGGGGAAGATCGCGAACAGGAACGGATGAAGGACTCGGCGCTGCTCTGCTTCCGCGTGTTGATTCTGTTCCATGGCGCACATGTTCCTCGGCTGTCCGCAACTCGCTCACCGATTCTACACCAACGAGATCTCCGATGATTACCGCGATTGTGCTGCCCATTCGGAATCGACCAAGTAATTCAAATCGTTTAACGGCTTACCCGCACTGAAACCAATTCGCGCCATTCGCGACAGAAAGCGCAAAACATGTTTACTAATAACCTATCGAAGACATGCCTGGATCGGCAAATCCGAAGTCGGTACTTAGTCCAATATCCACGCGGAGCGAAGTTCGTGTACCGTCAACACGTCGGCTTTGGCGGTCCCGTCGCTGTGGATCGCCAGCGAACGATTGTCTTCGGGCGCGATAACGCCCATGGGCATGTACACCGCGCCGTCGTTTCCGAACACCTCGAGCGAAGTGCGGTCCACGAGCAATTCGATGTGGATTCGACCGTCCGAGGGTTTCATCGGTGCGGCCTTGTCCGCGCACGCGAGTTCCTGTTTGTCCACATGGTAGACGACTGGCGTGCCGCGAACGATAAACGTCAGTTCTTTCGCGTCGCCGAGTTCGATGTCCGCGACGATGTGAAAGAGTTCGCCCTCGATACCCTCGAACGGATTGGCGTCCGGCGCGAGAGCGCGCTCCTCGAACGTGTGGGTTTTCGTGTAAAGACTCTCGATTTCCTTCACGGGCCGCGCGAACATTCGTATGCCGCCGTTCGTTCCATGCAACGTCAGACTACAGGGAAACGTCATCATCTGATTGAACGGCATATCCGGCGTACTCGATGTGCCCCAGCCGATCTGGATGCGCCGCCCATCTTCCGGCGAAATGTGGTTGAACGTCTGCGAGGCGTAGAAACAATTGCCCCAATTGAAGCGTTGCTTGTAGATCTCCGTCTTGAATTCCTTGCCGTCAAAATCGCCGATGCTATACTCGCCACTGGCGGCGTATACCACCCACTTCATGCGCGTCGCGTCGCCGTCCACAGCCAGCGGAAAGAATTCAGGGCATTCGAAGTATTCCTCGATGCGGCTCTCGAATTCCCAATGCTTGAGGTCTGGCGATGTGTGGAACGCGATGCCATTCTTCTTGCCTTCCCGCTCATCGTAAACGGCCATCACCCAACGACTCGTCGGCGCATGCCAAATGACTTTCGGGTCGCGGCCCGCGTGTTTGACGACGGGATTGCCTTCGTAATCCGTGAACGTGCGCCCGCGATCATTGCTGTACGCGATGCACTCGCCGCGGCCCGTACTCGTGAACGCGGCCACGATCGCGTCCGCGTTGCCCGACTTGAATCCCGCTGTGTTCGCCGCGTCCACGACCGCGCTGCCCGAGAAGGCCCAGTCGCCGTACGTCTTCGGATACAGCGCAATGGGCAATTCCTTCCAATGGACGAGATCCGCGCTGACGGCATGGCCCCAATGCATATTGCCCCAGTTCCATCCATAAGGATTATGCTGGTAATAAAGATGATATTCGCCATCGAGATACACAAGCCCGTTCGGATCGTTGTTCCAGCCGCGGCGTGACGAGAAATGGAATTGTGGACGCCGTTTCTCGCGGTACAAATCGTCTGCGCCCTCGATCGCGTCGTCCTGCACGAGCGCTTCGAGCGCCTTCGAGTCCTTCGGCATGCCGTCCACATGGATCTCGATTTCGCGGCCCAGGAACGGCGTCATGTCGCAGAAAACCCAGAAATCCGGTTTGCAGTCGGCTAGTTCGATATCGAACTCGCGCACCGTGACGCCGTCGAGCGCGAGCCGCATGCGTCGCATCTCGGCGCGGTTCTTGACGGGCAGGTTTAGGTATTGTTTCTCGATTTTCAGTCGCATGACCAACTCCTTTATCGGCGGCTCGTCGCATTGGACGATGTGATCCACGTTGATATGACCCCAACCGCCCGTGCTCTTGTCCACGATGCGCAGCACGGCCTGTTTGCCCATGAATTCCGACACGTCCCACGACTGCCACGAAAGCCGTTCGTCGCCGCCCGGTTTGTCGTTCGGCCCCGTGGCTGTGCGTGCCACCTTGCCCTCGATCAGCAAGTCCATGCACGTTTCGCCGGGATGTTTGCCGCCGCCGATGAGGAAAAACAGGAAACGGCGTTCCAAAGTAAACGACGGCGACACAAGCGAACCGGTAGATCCGTCGCCATGATAGAAACTGTTGACGAGTCGTTTGCCACGGTAGCCACTGACCGGCATCTGACCCGGCAACGTGCCCGAAGCCGGCCTCGGACCAAAAGCCGCGCCTTCGACTTTCCAGTCGCCGTATGTAGTCCCCTCGAAATCCGCCACAAGAATATCGTCGGCCCACAGGCCCTTTGCGACGCCCATGCAACAAATCGCGCACAACCCGCATAGCGCCACCAATCCCATACGTTCCATCGTCCGCCTCCTCGCCACAACCACGGACATTATGACCGGATTAGTCATAAATCGCCAACATGGTCTTCAGCGGTAGGTATGGCGTGAATCGAGAATTCATAATCATTTACCCTTTTACTGCGCCCATCTGAATGCCTTGAACGAGGTATTTCTGCATCGCTACGAAGAGGATGACCAGTGGAAGGATGTTCATGACGGACGCGGCCATGATGAGGTTGGTTTGACGTCCGTACATGGTGTCGAAGTAGAGCATGCCAATGGGGAGCGTACGCAGGTGCTCGCTTTTGATGAGCACGAGCGGCCAGAAAAAGCTCCCGTAATTGCCCATGAACGTAAAGATGGACAACACAATCAGGCCGGGCCGCGCCAGGGGCAGGATCACGTCCCAGTATAACCTCCACGACGATGCGCCGTCGATCGTGGCCGCTTCGTCGAGCGACGACGGAATCGTGAGCATGAACTGGCGCAGTAGGAAGGTGCCGAACGCGCTGAACGCCGCGGGCACGATGAGGCCGGTATACGAATCGAGCAGGTGCATCTTCACCATCAGCGTGTAGTTTGGGATCATCGTCACCACGCCGGGGATCATCATCGTCGCGAGGTAGAGTTTGAAGACATGGTCGCGCCCGGGCCAGCGAAGGCGCGCGAATGCGAATGCCGCCAGCGAACTTGTAAAGCACGTTAACAGCGTCACCCATGCCGCGATGAAGAGGCTGTTAAAATAGTAGCGTTTGAACGAGATGTCCTTGTTATATAGGACATCGGTGTAGTTCGCGGGCTGCCATTTCACGGGCAACGGATTCAGGTTGAACTGCTGGATCTCGTTGAGTGGTTTGAAACTTGCAAATACCATCCAGAGAAACGGCAGCAGCATCGTCGAGGCGATCGCGATCAAAAACGCGTGCGACGCGATGAATCGTCCGGTACGGAACCACCATTGCGAAATCGTGCGCGATCTATTCGTTGACATAGCGGCTCCCGAATCGCCAATTGATCAGCGTGATGGCGAACACGATGATGAACAGCACCCATGCCACGGCGGAGGCGTAGCCGATCTGAAATTCCTCGAATGCCTTCGTATAGATATAGTACGACAATGTCGTCGTCGTGCCGGCGGGACCGCCGAGGGTCATGACGCGCGCTTGTTCGAACCCGCCCTGCAAACCGCCGATCACGCTCATGATGACGATGAAAAACGTCGTTGGCGCGAGTTGTGGCCACGTGACGTGGCGGAACTGCGCCCAGCGTCCCGCGCCGTCGATGGACGCGGCCTCGTACAGTTCCGGTGGGATGTTCGAGATCCCTGCGAGATACAGCAGCATGTTTGCGCCGCCCGCCGCCGTCCAAATGCCCATGATGATGATCGCGTCGCGCGCGCCGAGTCCGAATTGTTTGGTGACGATTTCGACATGTTCCGCGCCGAGGGCCAATAGGTTTTTGGTCGAGGAAAGCCACGTCGGCGGTTCGATGTGGCCGAGGTGCATCCATTGTAAGACGGATTCGATGACGACGTTGATGGGGCCGAAATTTGGGTTGTAGAGCGCCTTCCACAGGATCAGCAGGGCGACGCCGGACGTGAAACTCGGCAGATAAAGCAGCGTGCGATACGCGACCATCCCGCGCAGGCGCTGGCTCAAGATGATGGCCAGGAAAAGCGACGCGGCGATGGCCACGGGCATGCCGATCATGAGGTACATTGTGTTGATGAAATACAGCCAAAAGTCCGGATCGCCGAACAACTTCAAGAAGTTGCCGAAACCGACCCATTGGAACGAGACCGTCTTCATCAGATTCCAGTTCGTGAACGCCGCGCCCAGCGAGAACAGCACGGGAAACAACGTGAACGCGAGAAAGCCCACGAAGTTCGGCAACAGGAAACACAGCGCCGTCGCGAGCACGAGCCGGTTGCGTTTCATGGCGCGTCCTCCGTCCGGTCCCATGCGGGCTTCGCACCCGTAGCGAGGGCTTCGTAGTACCGTTTCTTTAGCACTGGATCGGCTTTGAGTTGTTCGACGATGGCCTTGTTGATTGCTTGCGCGGCGTCGCGCATCGCCTCGGCGCCGGTCTTGAGGCGTTCACGCAGGAAATCGCCCTGCTTGAGGAGAATACGGTCCACGAGTTGGCCGTTGATGTACGGCGTGACTTCGAACGGCACGGCATTCTCCAGTGCCGATCGCCACACGGCGTTGTAGTCTTCTTCGGGATGCTCCGGGTTGTGCAAATATTCGTCAGTGTAGTTGTACTTCATTACAGGCGCGAGGGCGTCCGCCTGCCGGTTTATCAGATTGTTCCAATGTTCGCCGTGCAAATAGGCTAGAAATGCAAGCGCACCTTCGCGATGAGCGGCTTTGGCGTTTACCAGCGACGAACGTCCGTAACCGAAAATGCGGCGCGACGGGCCGCTGGGCAATTCCACAGCACCGAGCTTCAGGTTCGCGTAGTCCTTGCCGCGCAAGATGCAGAGCCACCAGCGCCCGCCCAAAGCCATGGCGCCGCGGCCCGCGCCAAACAACGAAATCGTGCCCGAACCCCAACCGCCCGAAGTGGCCATGGTCATTTCCTCCGTCGGCGACGGCAGCACGCGTTCCTTATAGATAAGGTCCTGGTAGAACTGCGCCGCCGCAGCGGCTTCCTGCGAATCGAGCGCGCTCCGAGTGCCTTCCGGCGAATAGATGGAGGCGTTCCATTGGCCGAGGAACACGCCGAGCCAGTCCCAAATGCCCATCATCAGACCGAACTGGATCGGCCGCCCGTGCGCGTCGAACTTGGTCAGTCGCTTGGCGATTGGGAGGAATTCCTGCCATGTCCAGTTGCCTTGCGGATACGGTTCTCCCGCCGCGTCGAACAAGGCCTTGTTGAACCATAACGCGGGGCCGCCCCCGTTGCCCGGATGACCGTATACGCGTCCTTCGTATACGACAGTCGGCAAAAGACACGGCCATACTTTGTAAATATCGATCCCGCGCTTGTCGAACGCCTCGGTGCAATCGTACGCGATCCCCGAACGCACATACGCCGTCAATTGAAACCCACTGTAACAGTCGAAGACGTCTGGGCCGACTCCCGCGAGACATTGGACTATGACCTTTTCCATGCCCATGTTTTGCGGATCGAGTCGAAGGAAATACTGCGGGTTGAGCGTATTGAAAAAGTCGATCTGTTCGCGGCGCGCGGGATTATCGTCGCAGACCCAGACGACCTCGGTCTTTGCATCCTCGCGCGCGCCCGGACGCCAAAACCAAGCCGCCAGCGACAGTAATGACATCCCAATGAAACTGCCCAGAAAGACGTATTTCATCCATCACGTCCCGGTGTTCTTATCAAATCCAGTCTAGTTTCCGTCCGGCATTCCACAAGCGCTAGAGGTGACGGGGTGCGCGAGATTATCCCCGACAAAACGATTTATTTCTGTTATATAATTGATATTTATGGACAATAACATCAGTAAGAATGACCGAAACCGCCGTAAAAGGGAAGACGCGCGTGGGACATGATAGATTCTCATTCATTCGGGGTAATTTGGATTGCTCCTTCGAAATAGGTGTACTCGCCTTTTTCGAGGTGTAACAGGCCGTTGCCGGGACTGTGGAGTGCTTGGAGAACTCGAGCGTTTTCGTAAAAACCGGTGTTGAGGGCCGTCATCCGAAATACCACTTCATCCGTCGTCACTTTCAGGAGGATGGTGGGCAGGGAGGAACTCGAAGCGCGGGCGTAGCAGCCCGGTTCATAAATGCGATTGGCATGGCGCCAGTCGTCCAATCCGCGGACGAAATCTGGATAGGATCCCTGCTCGTGTTCGGTTTCCCAACGGTCGTATTCAGGCCGAACGACGAGGCTGGCGTGGTATTCGTCGATGTCCATTGGTTCTTTCACGTTGAGCGTGATGCGAATGGCGACGCCTTCGGGAACCATTTCGATTTCCCACGTCTGGCCGTAGGGAAACCGGCGCGATTCGCCCGAGACGACGATACGCCCGCCGGTGCGCTTGGGTGGCTGCCAGTGCAGGGCCACGCTGTCATTCCACATGTTGCCGAAGAGCATCGACGCATAGAAATGCGTAAACGACGTGAGTTCTTCGCCGTCGTAAGAGATGCGGACCTTGCCTGCATCGAACTGGGCCGTCAGAGGACCTTCCGTGAGCTTGCGCTGGGCCAGGCGCGCCTCGACCCGTTGGCGGATCGAGGCGACGGTTTGGCCGAAATCCAGCGTGAGGGTCAGCAGTTCGTGGCGTCCGGCGGAAAACGTTGCTTCCGTGCTGGGTATGTTCGCCGTAGCCTGGACGGTGCGCGCCCCGGTCACGTAGTCGGTATTGCACATGTTAAGGCTGAAAAATGGAATCGGGCTTTCCAACTGCGCTACGACCGGTGGCAGATGACCGTCTTCGCGCGGCAATGCGGCAACTTCGCGGCAGCTTACATCCCACGATACGACCGAGGTCCAGTTCAGGTCACCCGGCAGGATGTTCGGAAACAGGCCGAAGACGTCGCCGTACATCCATTGCGTGTAGGACGGCGGCAGGAAACAGTTCAGCGCGATAGTCTGCATGTCGATCTCGCGCTCGCAATCCATCGCGGCGGTCCAGATCAACTGGCGGCCTTCGATACGCATATCCCAGTACAGCGTCACGGGAAGACGCGCCATACGCCCGTGGGCGACGCACCGGTTCGATTCCCGCTGCGCGACGGTCCAGTCGCCGCTGGACGATTCGTGCCACTGGCCCATGGAAAAGAATTGCATTTGGAATCCGTTGGGCGCGCTGATTTCGTGTTGGTGCTCGAACACCGACACGCGCCCGTGGCATTGAATCGCTTCGATCGCGTTTTCGCTATCGTTCGCGCTCGCAAGACTGCTGAACGTGTGGATGCCGATATCGCGTCCGATCTGGCGCAGATAGAAATCGATCGTCGCCTTGGGCGATTCGCGCACGACCATCCGGCCCTTGCTCAAGAGTACGACCCGGTTGCACAGCGAATTCACGATGCCCAGGTCGTGCGACACGAACACGATGGTTTTGCCCTGTTCGCGCAACTCGCCGATCCGCGTGCGGCATTTGCGCTGGAAATCCTCGTCGCCGACGGACAGAACCTCGTCGACCAGAAATACGTCGGGATCCGTATGCACGGCGACGGCGAATCCAAGCCGTACAAACATCCCGCTCGAATACGTGTTGACCGGATTGTCGAGGAACTCTTCGATGCCCGAGAACGCGACGATCCGGTCGAAGACCTGATTGACCTGGCTGGGGGGCATGCCGAGGATGCGCGCGTTCAGATAGATGTTCTCTCGGCCCGTCAATAGCGGATGAAATCCAGCGCCGAGTTCGAGCAGCGATGCGACGCGCCCGTAAATGTTGACGTAGCCCGTCGTCGGGACGCTCACGCCGGCCAGCAGCTTCAGTAGCGTGCTTTTGCCGCTGCCGTTGGCGCCGATGATCCCGACGGCTTCGCCCGGTTCCACGGTAAACGAGATATCGTGCAACGCCGTGATCGTTTCGACGCGGCGGCGAAAGAGATTGACGAATCCGCCGCGCGCCAGCAGCATGCGCGGTCCGCCGCGTGAGCGGAAGGATTTGCCGACGTTGTCGACCTCGATGAGCGGCATCACAAATAGTCCGCGAAGGTTGGGGCGTTCCGCCGGAATACCACGGCGCCGACGACGAGAAGAATGATTGCCGCGACGCCCGGACGGACAAGCAGCAGCGTATCGGGGAAACTGTTGTCCAGCAATGCCTGCCGGTACGCCGTGACCAAATTGGCCATCGGATTGAGCATGTAAATATTAAACAGCGTACCGTGGAGGCGGGTCGAGACCATTTGCAAAGGATAGAAAATGGGCGTCGCATAGAATCCGAAGGTCAGGATGACGTCAACCATATAGCCAACGTCCCGGTAGTAGACGTTGAGCGCCGATAGCAACAGGGCCAACCCAACGGCCAAAACGAATTGGATTGCGAAAATGATCGGCACGTAGATGACCCCAAAACCCAACGCGGACACGCCGTCGCGTGCAATGAGAAAAACGAACAACGTCACGAAACCGACCACGAGATTGACCAAGCAGTTAATGACGGCCGCCAACGGGATCACTTCGCGTGGGAAGTAGACCTTCTTGATCAATTCCTGGCTCTCGATGAGCGAGTGCGTGCCGCTGGCCAGCGCCACGCAAAGAAACTGCCATGGTACCAAGCCGCACAAGAGAAACACCGCCGAAGGCCGTTCGCTGTTTAAGCCGCGCGCCTCCATGATGTCGCCCAGAAGATAGCCGAATACGAACAGGAGGATCCCCATCATCATGACCGGCTGCACGACCGCCCACAGGAACCCCATCATCGCGTTGCGGTACCGCGCGCGCAATTCGCGCCATACCACGTCGCGCAAAAGGCCGCGGTGGGCCACCAAGTCCGGCACAATCCGCAAGAGATCCCGCTGCCGAGTGCTCGTGTAAACAAGAGTGCTCATGCAACGCATGGTAGCAACCGCACTCGGACTTTGCAAACGCGATGGTCTGCCTTATTCCAAATCTGGATTGTCCCAGAGGTGCAGGCGGGTCTCGGCGACGATTACGCCGCTGAGCACGATCAGCGAGATGAGATTGGGTATCGCCATCAAACCGTTGGCGATATCCGCGAAGTTCCATACGGCTTTCAACGTCGTGACGGAACCGACCATGACGAATAGAACCCAAAGCAGGCGGTACGGCAGGATCGCCCGCGAACCGAACAGGTATTCGGCCGCTTTCTCGCCGTAATATGACCAGCCGAGGATCGTCGAAAAGACGAAGGTCAGCAATCCGAGCGTCAGGACGATGGGACCGATGATATGGAAATCGTCGAACGCGGCCCGCGTCAACGCCGCGCCGTCCTTCGTGCCGTTCATCCATTCGCCCGAGTTGACGAGGACAAGCCCGGTCATCGCGCACACGACCACGGTATCCCAAAACGTGCCGGTCGACGAAACCAACGCCTGGCGCACCGGATTGCGCGTCTGCGCGGCGGCGGCGACGATCGGCGCGCTGCCTAGCCCGGATTCGTTCGAGAACAGTCCGCGCGAGACGCCGAAGCGCATCGCCTGCATGAACGTCGCGCCGATGAATCCGCCCACGGCTGCCTGGCCCGTGAAGGCCGATTTGAAGATGATGGCGATCGTGTGCGGAATCGCCGAGAGGTTCATCAGGAGCAGGATCGTGCAACCAACGACATAGGTGATCGCCATAAACGGCACGAGCATCTCGCATACGCGCGCGATGGATTTGATACCGCCCAGAATGACCATCGCGGTCAACGCCGTCATCGCGCCGCCGCTGATCCACGGCGAAATGTGAAAGGTGTCTTTCATGAGGACCGAGATGGAATTCGCCTGGACCATATTGCCGATCCCGAACGCCGCGACGGCGGTCAGCGCGGCAAACACGACGCCGAGCCATTTCTGTTTCATCCCGCGTTCGAGCACATACATCGGCCCGCCCGCCATGCGCCCGTCCGGCGTCGTGATCCGATACTTGACCGACAGCAACGCCTCGCCATACTTCGTCGCGATCCCGAACACGCCCGTCAACCACATCCACAACACCGCGCCCGGTCCGCCTGCCGCGATCGCCGTCGCAACGCCCACGATGTTGCCCGTGCCGATGGTCGCAGCCAAGGCGGTCGTCAACGCGCCGAATTGGCTGATATCGCCCTCGCCCTCCTTCGAGCGTTGAAGCGACAACCGGATCGCCTTGCCCGTATAGCGTTGGATGAAGCGCAGCCGGAACGTCAGAAAAATATGCGTGCCGAAGAGCAAGATAAGCAACGGCGGACCCCACACAATACCGCTAATCTGCTCCAGCAGGTGTTCCATTGCGTCCATGGTATACATTTCTCCTTAGCCGCGAATTTCGCGGATGCACACGGATAACAGACTTTTCATCCAAGGCAGACACCCACATTCCGCACTCGGAAGCTGGATGGCCAAAGACATCACGCGTGATCCCAATGCCCTATGATCCGCCATGCCAGGGATGGTTGCTACTACCTCATGTGCGTTCCTTCGACTAACCAAACGAAGCGTCCCAAGATTTACAGGCGCATCATTTCACACCTGGGCAAAATTCACAATCCGTGTTCGTCCGCGAAATCCGCGGCTGGAACTCTGGACTTCACAAGGCGCTTGAACTCCGGCTTCGGTCCGAAGTTCAGCAGCAGCCCTACTTCGACGCCTGTGGCTTTGAGGTAATTGATCGTTTGCGCAATGTGCGTGTTATCGATTTCTTTGCACGCCTTCAATTCGACGATCACGCACTGCTCAACGAGAAAGTCGGCGCGAAACTCTCCAACAATCCGTCCGCGAAAACGCACCTCGATAGCCCGCTCTCTTTCACTCGAAATGCCAAGATCTTGTAATGCGATCTCCATCGCGTTGTGATAGACAGACTCCAGAAATCCTCCACCAAGCGCATTGTAAACTTCATAGAAAGCCTTCAGTACCTTTTCTGTTGTTTCGCCATGGATCATCATCTCAAGTTCCCTTTCTCTCTAGCCACGGATTACGCGGATAAACGCGGATTAACCAAAATCGATACAGCGCCAAAGAAGTCTTCATCCAAATTGGTATACCTGAACGCAGAAAGCCGAAGGCCGATATAAATTCCAAGTGCAAC
>CAIYET010001125.1 GCA_903925285.1 Candidatus Hydrogenedentota bacterium
AACCTCAAAAGTCAAGCTCTTTCTTGAATGCGAATTTGCTCACGAAATAGCGACACCCCCTAAACAACGATTGCGCAAAACTTTATACCCTTTTACGAAACCTAATGACGGAATCGCTGCCGTGATCGGGTCTGTGCCACAAGAAAGAATCTGGGAAGTTACAGTGGTTTTTGGCTTCTCGAATTGTATCGATACAGATACAGCTAAGAAGTTTGCGAAACAGTCCGATACCTATGTCCGCAAAGCAATAAACACAGGACAACTCCCGATGCGAGATACGCCGTACCTATTCCGTCATCGACTCCTTGTTCGCATGAGCGTATACCGCATCGCCGGGAAACAGGCAATGGGTTGTGCGACAAACCTGTCCAACACCTCGAATTCGTGTGCCTCGAAGAAGGTTTGGTAGCCAGTCTCTCTCTGGATATTCTCTGGCTCCGCGTCTTCTACGCTAAAAAGAACATAATCGGTCAAGGGGAGAGTATGCGATGCATCCTCCAGCTTCGCAGGGAACGAAACCGCGTTACCCCAGACGAACGGAAACTTGGCGCGTCTGCCTCGAGACCAGTGCTCGACTCCGAAAGGATAGGCGCCGGGCGAGTAGAGTTCGCAGTAAAAGCCGCAATCACTCAGATTATGTCGATTGGACAGTGTCTGAAAGCAGATACGTCCTGGAGATTTCTGGTCCGTACGTGTGACCGAGTCGTCGGCCATGCGCTGAAACAGGCGCTGGGCATAGTTCTCACCGCTGAATGCGCGGGCAGAATAATACGCGTAATTGTCGTGAAAGGCATAGTTGCCGCTCAGGAGAAAATTCCTGAAAATGAACACCCCATCGCTGTCCATGTCTCCCATGTCCGCTTGCGCGTGGACGGTGGGAATCCTAACCTCGGTCGGTAGCCAAGCTGGCGACCAGGTAAGAATGATGAATTGGACGACGAGATAGGTCGTAAGTATTCCGCCGGCGGCGTAGCGCGCTGTACGATGGCGAATGCTTACGATGGCGAACGCCGCCAAAATGGAGAGGGCAGGGACGGCAGGCAGGAAATAGCGAGCCAAATGGTGCTGAAAGAGCACCGTCATGAGGAGATATGTACCCAACAACCACAATGAGACGAGCCACATGGCGGGATACTTGCGCGCTCGCGCTGCACTGCAAAGGAGGCCACACACACCCACCGCGAACAGCGGCAACAAAACGCTATTGGCCATAAGCGTGGAAGGATAGTCCACGAGCGAAGAAAATGATAAATGTGTCGAAAAGAGGCCTGTCTTTTCATGATTGGCCTGCCAATGACTTGCCAACGCGACGGCGTTGCTCCAGTACCAGGGTAAAGGAACAAGGACGCCCAGTGTGGCGCACATCGCCAGGTTGCGCAGAAGCTTTGACCACGAAAAGCTGTCGGCCTGGGCCAAAGTGTGCGCGCGATGTGTCTGTACAAGACTTTGGAACAGCACCGCCATCACGGGAAGCATCCAGTACAACATGACGTTGGGTCTGGCAAGGAATCCCAGTCCTCCCAACAGGCCGAAAACGATTACGGCACCTGTATTGCGGAACCCGCGAACTCTTCCCAACGCCCAGATTGATGCGCAAACACAAGCCGTGGCGAACACGTCTGTGCTCAAGTATCTCGATGATGCATATAAAACAGGCGTGAAACTCACCACGAGAACGGTGAATAGGGCTGCGGGTTTCCTTAGAGACTGGCGGGAAATCAAGTAGGAGAAAATGATCGTTATACAGAAGGCCACCGTGGCGCCGAAGGCGAGCAAGTCTGGTTTGAAGCCCAGAATCCAAGAACACACGCCGGCCACCATATGAGTCAACGGGGGATGTGACGTACTCCCGACTGCTGTAAAAAGGACAGGAACATCCATCCAGCGCGATATGGGGCGCCAGTTCTTGATCCGGGTATAGGCGCTTGGAGACGCATATTCGCGCTTGATAAGTTCGCCGCCGTCTCGCCAGCCGTTGAGGGCTAAGGCATAATCCCTCGCCCAGGTCATGTGAAGCTGTTCGTCCCCGAAATAGGGGTGATTATCCGTATGCAGCCAAGAGATGTTGACGGCGACATGGAAGGCGATGATCAGGCCTACGCCCAATAGGCCCGAAAACTTCCGGGCAAGGTCGCGTAGCTCCCGCGCCTTCATGGATAGTCCTTTATTCCACGCATCCGTTGCGCGCACCACCGAGTCAGGCGTTGCACTCTACTTGAGCATCCGTATGTTCCGGACGAAGACAAACACCTTGCCTTTTGCGGGATCCGCATCGCTGTTTACACCCAAGTGCATGCGGTCGATCTTGCCCTTCCATTCGGCTGACGATGCCATATTGGCAACATACGTGTCAGGGACTCCTGGAACGGGCTTCATCGCGACACCAAACGATTTCTTCATGCCTTTCCAGTAGTCGCCCGGAACAACATCTTCTGAACGGGCAAACCAAAGTTCCAGCGGGCTGCCGCCGACAGGTACATGCTTGCCATCCGGCTCTTGCTGCCGGATAAACATGGAAACGACTACCGTCTTTACCTCGTTAGCGTCAATGTTCAGCCCCGCAGGAAACAACGGACCGATGTCTTTTCCCTTGGCATCGAGTTGATAGTTTATGCCATAGGGAGTGACTTGCGGCGTGCCGCCCGGGAATGTCCAACCCAGCTTGCTCTTATCAAGTTTGAGGAAATTCCACTCCTTGACGACTGTTGCACTCGCTTGTGTAGACGATGGAGCAGGCGCCGCCGCTTTTGGGGCATCTGCCTTCGGGGCCGCTGCTGGGGCTGGGGGCGGCACGGTGATGGTCTGCGGTTTGGTTACCGCTTTCTTATTGGCTGCTTCTGCGGAAGGACTGTTTCCGCACCCGAAAACCGAGATCAGAACCGTAGCAAATAGCGTGACAACAACACTTGATCGCATATCTAAACTCCTGGTAAAACCCAATTTTTCCCTATTTTACGCCGTCAGTATACCACCTGCCCAAAAATCATGTCAAACGCCACAACTATGCGCGCCGGATGAAGGTTCCCATCCTTTGTCGCGCGGCCGTGCCGCTCGATACGCTTTCTGGCAAACGTCCCGACCGTCGAAGTAACGTGATGCCGGGCGCATGGGTTGACACGCGCCGGGGTGTTCCTCCGGTACCGGCTTTCGCGCATTCTGATGAACGAGTTATGGTGTCTGGACTGTTTTTCCGGATGCATCATGCCCGAACGATCTTTTCGCGTCCTGCGGTTACGCCCCGTGTGGCGTTGCGCGTATCGACGACTAATTGTGCGTGCTCGACGATGAACGCGTAATCGTATGTCGTGTGGTCCGTCACAATAAGCACGGCGTCATAACCACGCAGTGCTTCGGGCGTTAGCGCGATGGACTTCATTTCGATGCGGTACTTGCGCATACGTGGCGCTTGCGGCACATATGGATCGTTGTAATCGACCTGCGCGCCGTTGTCGTGAAGCAGTTCGATCAGCCGTAGCGACGGGGATTCGCGGCAATCGTCGACATCGCGCTTGTACGCAAGCCCCAAGACCAGTACCCGCGCACCGCGTAGGGGCTTGGCCCGTTCGTTCAATGCCAGCATCAGGCGATGAATCACATAATCCGGCATCGAGGTGTTGATCTCGCCGGCCAGTTCGATGAATCGCGTGACAAAACCGAACTCGCGCGCCTTCCAACTCAGATAGAACGGATCGATGGGAATGCAGTGTCCCCCGAGGCCGGGACCGGGGTAAAAGGGCATGTATCCAAAGGGCTTGGTCGCGGCGGCGTCGATGACTTCCCAGATATCGATGTCCATGCGGTCGCACAGCATTTTGAGTTCGTTGACTAACGCGATATTGACGCAACGAAAGATGTTTTCGACCAGTTTCGTAAGTTCGGCGGCGGCGGGGCTTGAGACGATCACGGTCCGCTCGAAAATCGTTGCGTAGTATTGCGAGGCCAACTCGGCGCAAAGCGGCGTCATTCCGCCGATAACCTTCGGAATCGTGCGGATGGTGTATTGTGCGTTGCCGGGATCTTCGCGTTCCGGCGAGAACACCAGGAAAAAATCCTTGCCAACCTCGAAGCCGCCGCGAGAGAGAATCGGCAACAAGGCTTCGACGGTCGTGCCGGGATAGGTTGTGCTTTCGAGGATGACGAGTTGGCCCGGCCGCAGATGCGTTGCAATCCGGTCCGCCGTGTCGAGGACATAACGCATGTCGGGAGCGTTATGTTCGTCGAGCGGCGTCGGCACGCAGATGCTGATGCAGTCCGCTTCCTTCAATCGGGAGAAATCGGTGGTCGCCACGAACGCGCCGGAGTTTACGGTGCGTTCGATCCATTGGCTGTCGATGTGTTTGATGTAACTCTTGCCTTTGGCGATGGAATCCGTCTTCACCGTATCGATATCGAATCCAAGGACGCGGTATCCCGCAGTGCACAGATGCTGAACGAGCGGCAGCCCGACGTAGCCCAAGCCGATAACTCCGCCTATGGCCGTCTTGTCCGCCAGTTTCCGCCGTAGTGTCTCAAAGTGGCTGTTCACAATTCCCCGATTCGATATACCATGACCGTTGACCTTGTTTGTCGCGCTGGTTCTCGTATACCACGCCATCCACCGAATTGTCCAACACGCAGGCTTCGCGCTTCGTACTCCACACTTCCTGAAGCCTGATCCAGGTGAAGGTAGATTCCTTGAAACGGGGAAAGGGTTTCCTTATTATGATGTCCGTTGGCAGTTGCCGAAAGATCCCTTCATGAAAATCGTTCTGTTTGCAACGAGCACGTCGATGATTGCGTCCACGCGTTACCGCGTAGCGGCATTCGCAGAACGTATGCGCGCCGATGGCCACGAATGCATGGTCTGTCCGCTCTCGTCGGTCGCGTTGTGGAAACGGCTGTATGAAGGCCGCCCCAAGTGGTCGAAGCTGCTATATATGGTTATCGCGCTGGCGGGCCGAATCCTACAGTTGCGTCATGTGTTTGGCGCCGATGTCGTCTTCTTTCGTGGCCCCATGTTCGAATATGGTCCGCCGGTACTCGAACGAATCGTTCATGCGATATGTCCGAGGATGGTCTTCGATATCGACGACGCGATCTGGGAACCTGCCGCGCATGTGACAAGTCCGTTCCTTCGTTTTGTCGACCTGGGATGGGCGCGCAAGATGTCCGGTATATGTCGGCACGCGATCGTGGGCAATCGCTACCTTGATGAATATGTTCATTCATGGAACCCGGATCTCTCCACAACGATCATTCCGACCTGTCTCGATATGGCGCGGTATGAGCCGAAAGTATGGCCCGATGCTGAGGAGCAGGCGTCGGTCGTGTTGGGGTGGGCAGGGTTGCGCGACAATTTGGGGTATCTCGAGCCTATCGAGCCGGTACTTCAGCGGCTGGCTGCGAAATATCGGATCGGGCTGGTTATCGCCACGCGTGGGCGCACGTATTTCCTTGACGGCGTCGAGGTTGTGAACCGCGAATACGACCCCGCATATGAAGCCGACTACATGCGTGAGCCGGATATTGGCCTCATGCCGTTAAAGGACACGAAAAGGGCTAAGGGTAAGTGTGCGTTCAAAGCGATTCAGTATATGGCTTCAGGCGTTCCAGTCGTCATCTCGCCGATCGGCATGAACACGGAAGTCGTCACTGACGGTGTCAATGGGTTTCTGGCCTCTACTTCGGACGAGTGGTATGAGAAACTCGAGGCGCTCATCACGAGCGTGGAACTGCGCAAACGGATGGGCGATGCCGCGCGCCGGACCGCCGTCGAATTCTACTCGATTGATGCCAGCTATCCGGCGTTTCTGCATGCGATGGAAAGCGTAGTGGCGTCACGCAGGTAAATAGAGCCGCTTGACCTTCTCATGCTAAGACCAATAGACTACATCGAGTACCCCCAGGAAATCGCTGCTTTAGCGTCGCTAGTCGTGTAGTCTTCGCGAAATGGGAGTCAACCTTTCGGATGCGAACTTGAGCCTGATCAATCGATATATATTGCGTCAGATCGCCGTGCCTGCCTTGCTGGCGTTGACCGCGATTGCGGTGGTAGGCGTAGCCAGCGAAATTCGCGAGCGAAGTAAGATATTGCCAATCATGGTGTTGACGGTTGGCGATGTCTCGCGGCTGGCCGTCTTTTTTCTACCGACGCTGGTTTCGTATCTTGTACCGATCACCTACATGCTGGGCGTCCTGCTGGCTTTTGGAAAGTTGGCCCAAAACAACGAGATTGTGGCCATGAACGCGGCCGGTATCCCGTTGAAGCGGATCCTAATGCCGGTGATTCTGGTGGGCGTCGCGCTGAGCGGATTCTGTTTCATCGTGCAGGACCGGATCCAACCGTGGGCGGTGGGCAAGGTGCTCGACCTGATATACAGCGAATTGCCGCTACGCTTGACGCTCGATGTGCTGCCGACGGGCGTCATGCAGGATTATGCGGGGTGGCGGGTTTACATCGGCAAGCGCGACCGGCGAACCGGCACGTTCGAAAAGATCATCATCCTGAAACCGGAGGAGGGGGGGCGCGCGTCGGCCTATTACGCGGATTCGGCCCAATTTTTGAAAGAGGGAGGAAAATCGGTCCTTGTCATGAACAATGTCCATCTCATCCCGCCGGGCGAGAGCGGTTACGTGCCGCGGCTCAAGACCGACTCGATGCGGCTGGTCTTGCCGGCGATCCTTCCGAAGAAGCCGCCGGTGACCTCGCGCGACCAGTCCCTGGGCCAGCTCTGGGCGACCGAGCGGGATCTGCGCGCGGAGGTCGAGCAGAACCCCACCGAATTGCACAACGAAGATTTGCAGCGGCTTCGGCGCGAAATTGCCGACCGGTTATCGATGCCGTTTGCATGCTTCGCGGTGACGTTGGCGGCGGCGCCGCTGGGGGCGCGTGCGAGTCGTTCCGGACGGTCCTATGCGTTCGCCGTGGGCGCGTTGTTGATGCTCGTGTACTACGTTTTGCAGATTGGCGACGATCCGCAGGGACTGGTTTCGGTTGAAATGGGCATTGTGCGCGGGTGGCTGCCCAATTTTGCCCTGATCGGAATAGGGATCGTTGCCCTGTGGCGAGTGGACCGTGTATGACGCTGCTTGATCGATACTATAGCAAACGGCTTTTGGCGGCTCTGCTCAAGGCGCTCGGCGCGTTGGTCTTCATTTTCATCATGGTCGATCTGCTGACGCACCGGCGTGGCCAGATCATGCGCTACGATATCCCTTGGAGCGTCGTCGCCCAGTATTATTTCATGCACATCCCGCGTATCCTTTACACCTACCAGATCGGAGCGCTTTCGATGCTGGTTGCCACGCTGCTCGTGCTCGGCGAGGCGGCGCAGAACAATGAGATTACGGCTGCGCTGGCGGGCGGGATCAGTTTGCGTCGGCTGATTCGCGGGCCGGTGTTGGTAGCCGTGGCCTTCTCAGTCGTGTTGTTTCTCGCCCAAGACTTCCTCGGCGCGGGCGCAGGCCGCAAAGCGCTCCAACTTCAAGCGCGTTACTTTGCCGATGCGCTGCAAGGCGGCAGGCAGGGCGTAAGTTGGCCGCGCCTCGATGGCGACTGGACCTGTCACATCATGAAGTTTAACAAGGCGGCCTTGACCGGTGAAAACGTATTCCTGCACTCGAATCGTCCCGACAGCGTCCAGCAGATCCTTGCCAAGCGCATTTACTGGGATGAGGACACGTGTCAGTGGATGCTCGAAGACGGGCGCTGGCTCGTGCTCGATCCGAAAGACGATTGGCAAGGCCCGGTCAATCGAATCACGCTGCAACCGGCCCCGATCAAGGAGACGCCGGAAGACCTCTTCGCGCTTGACGATCCCCCGGAGACCAAGCGCTTTTCGCAACTCGCGCAAGATATCCGGCGCGCCGAGGCCCGGGGGATTCCGGTCGCCGGTCCGCGATCGGAACTGTACGCCAAACTGGCGCAACCGGCTCTGAGTTTTGTGATGGTGTGGTTGGCGATTCCTTTCGCGATGCGTGTGCGGCGCGGCGGCCTTGCGATCGGATTCGGCGCGAGCACGGGGATTGCGCTCGTGTACCTGCTCATGTTTTGGATGTCGATGTCGCTGGGCGCGGCCGACCGCCTGCCTCCGCTCGTGGCGGCGTGGCTCGCCAATGCGGTCTTCCTCACGTTGGGCTTGGTCATGTTCCATCGAACGCAGACATAGGAAGATGAAGGATGAACAATGAAGGACTACGCGCTATGGGTGATTCATCCTTCATCCTTCATCCTTCATCCTTCAAGAATTCGATATCCAGGCGTGGATTCCTGAAGTGCGCCGGGGTGGCGTTGGCGGGACCGTATATCGTGCCGTCGTCCGCGTTCGGCGCCAACGACAAAATCGCAGTCGGCACGGTCGGCGTGGGACCGCAAGGCCGGGCTGTGATGGAAATGTTCATGGCCAGTCCGGACGCACGCGTCGTGGCCGTATGCGACGTGAATGCCCTGCGCCGCGAGGAGGCGCGGGCGCGCGTCGATGACCATTACGGCGCGAAAGGCTGCGCGGCGTACAACGATTTCCGCGAGTTGATTGCGCGCCCCGATATCGACGTTGTCCATTGCGCCACGCCGGACCATTGGCATGTCCCCGTGGCGCTGGCCGCCGCGCGCGCCGGCAAGGACATGTACGTCGAGAAGCCGTTGGGCTTGGCCCTCGACCACGACAAGGCTCTGCGCGACGCCATCCGCATTCACGGCAACGTCTTCCAATTCGGCACGCAACACCGTTCGGAAGCGAACTTCCGGTTCGCATGCGAGTTGGTCCGAAACGGCCGCATTGGCAAATTGCATACGATGCGCGTCGCGCTCGATGCGAGCAAACGCACGCCGAACTTCCCCGCGATGCCTGTGCCCGAATGGCTCGATTATGACAGGTGGCTTGGACCCGCGCCCTACGCGCCATTCACCGAAAACCGGATTATCAACCGCTACTGGTGGCACATTTCGGACTACTCGCTTGGATTTGTCGCGGGCCAGAACATCCATTTCGGCGACATCGCGCAATGGGGCAACGGCGCCGAGGATACGGGGCCACTCGAAGTCGAAGGCTGGGGCGTCTTTCCCGAACAAGGACTGACCGACTGTGCCGTCGCATACAACACGCGCCACACTTTCGCCAACGGTGTAACGATGCACTTCACGGACGATGTCGAGAACACGACGGGCATCCGGTTCGAAGGCGACAAGGGATGGGTGTTCGTCAGTCTTGGCGTGATCGACGCGGAACCGAAGTCGCTGTTGCACACGATATTCGAGCCAGGGGAACCCCGACTATACAGGAGCATCAATCACGTTCAAAACCTCCTCGATTGCGTGCGCACCCGCCGCGAAACGATCTGTCCCATCGAACAAGCCGTCCGCTCGGATACGATCTGCCATCTCAGCGACATCGCCATGCGTCTCAAACGCCGCCTGCGTTGGGACCCCGAACGGGAGCGCTTCATCGATGATGCCGAAGCCAACCGCATGCTCACTCGAACGATGCGCAGTCCGTGGAACGTGTAACTCTGAATTTGGCAGTTGGCAGAGGAGAGTATTGCCTAAAGAATGAGATTTATCCTAAATTCGGCAGTAGGATCTCTGGGGATTCGTCTAAAGTGTGGACGTAGTGGACTTTGTGGACGGAGTGGACTCACCACCGGCGCGGAAGCCT
>CAIYET010001126.1 GCA_903925285.1 Candidatus Hydrogenedentota bacterium
ACTGCCTAAAGCCTAAAGCCTAAAGCCTTCGTAGTCGACACAACTTCTCCCTTGCACCGTCCATGTCGATTGCGGTATGTTTGCAACGGAGGAGAATGAAGTTATGATCATGGATGTCTTATCGCGGTGGAATCAGTACTACTGGTTGAACGAACGCTTAGAGGCGTCGTTTCGTTTCCTCGAAATGCTTAAACCGGACGCCCCCGACGGGCGTCACGAAATCGACGACGACAATGTCTTCTGCATGGTGCAATCCTACGAGACGCGTCCGCGCGACGGGCAGCGATTCGAAGCGCACCGGCAATATGCCGACATTCAGATGATTTTGGACGGCGAGGAGGCAATCCTCTGGGCGCCCGTGGACGCGCTGAAAGTGGTTCAGCCGTACGAACCTGACATCGAGTTCTATGGACTGACGGACGCACCTACGGAACTGGTCTTGACGCCGGGCGTGTTCTGCGTCCTCTTTCCACAAGACGCTCACGCGCCATGCGTCCAGCATGGAAACGTCTCCAATGCGCGTAAGGCCGTTGTGAAGGTCCGTATCGCCTAAGCGATGATTCGTGGGTCTTTCTGGCGCTATGTAACGGGTTCGCCTATAATGGATTCGTACGCTGGCCATAGGAACCAATGCAGGAAGGAGCGTTTTCATGTTTTGTCCAAAGTGCCGCGCCGAGTACGAAGAAGGTTTCACCACGTGCAGCGAATGCCGCGTCGAGTTGACTGCCGAACTGCCGCCTGAAGATGAACTCGAGTACGTGGACTGGGTGGTCGTGCTGACCACGGGGGACACGAACGAGGCGCTGGTCGCGGAATCGGTGCTTGGCGCTGCGGGTATCGAGTGCTACACGCAAGGATGGGCTCTTCGCGAACTGGTCATCGTCCCGCTTGCTCCCATCGTGATCCAAGTCCGGCCCGAAGACGCGGAAACGGCGCTGGGCATTCTCGCCGAACATTTCGAGATGGACGCGGAATCGGAAGATGCGCAGGAAGCCAAGGAAGATGCCGCGGTCGCTCGATGCGAAGTGACCGCCGACGAATTCGCAGCCGAACAGGGGCTGACGGACGAGCCGGAAGGCGAGAAAGAGTACGTCGAATGCGTCACCGTGCTGAGCGCGTGTAACGACGAAGAGGTTATGGTCGTGGAATCGCTGCTCGGTGCTGCAGGCATCCCCTGTTACGCGAAAGGCCAATTGATTCAAGATCTCTTTGCCTGGGGACGCGTGGGCGCAGGCTACAGTCTCATGACGGGCCCCGTCGAACTCCAAGTCCGCGCCGAACACGCCGAAGCCGCACGCCGTATCCTCGCCAAACGCGTCGAGGAAAAACCGGAGGCAGACGCGGAATAGATCTATCCACGATACTTCTTTAGCTTATGATTCAAGACAAGACTGAATTGATAGGGTTTATTCTTTTTGCGACGGCATCGGTTGTGCCTGCATTGCCGTCGTGGCATTATCTCTCGCGTCTTCTGAAGGAATGGCGTCTGCCCACGCGCAAGAGCGTATGCCAGAAGCTCTTACTAAGCGTCCTCGGCGGTACTGCGATTTACGCTGTAGTAATCGTGGATGCGCTTTGGGTGGAACCGAACAGTCCATATATTGAAACACACGAAATGCGCGGAGCTGTGGACAGGCCTTTGCGGATTCTGCACCTTTCCGACTTGCACATTGAACGAAACTTCCCTGCGCGGGAACGCTGGTTACTTGACGCAGTGAAAGGTATGGCGCCGGATCTCATTTTGATCAGCGGCGACATTCATCAAATGGACAACTTTGACGTCGAGAGTCTGCGGCGGGTATTGGCACCGTTGCAGGCTCCACTGGGCGTATATGCATGTACGGGATATGATGACGAACGTGTACTGAAGAGGGCGGCTCCACAAATACAGTTTCTGTCGAATCAAGGCATCTTGTTGTCTTGGGGAGGCAAAACGTTTGGTTTGTGCGGATTGGAGGGCTTTGGTAAAAGAGAGCAGACGTATGACGCGATTGCATCTGCGCCCTTCCGAATCGCGATGCATCACAAACCGGATCTCGCAGAAGAAGCGGCGGCGCACAACATGAATCTGTATTTGTGCGGCCACACGCATGGTGGACAGGTGCGTATTCCATTCTGGGGTGCTATCATCACGAACGCCGAGACGGGTAAACGCTTTGAAGACGGCTTCTATCAAGTCGAAAAGACCCTTGTTCATACGAGTCGAGGATTGGGCGTCGAGCCATTTTGGGTTGACGTGCGTTTCCTGTGCCGTCCGGAGATCACGTTGATAACAGTGCGTCCGTGAGTATTCGGCGATTGGAGGGCCAAGCCGTGTATAGCGCGCATGCCTAGAGCATGCAATATGCCGATCCCGTGGCCCCGAAATTCCTCGTCGGCCTCGCAAAATCGTTGTGTGTACTATGGAGCGAAAGGGGAATGGTATGCGTGTGGTGAATGTGAAGCCCGATAAGCCGCGAGACGCTTCGCGTGTCTGGACCGGGTTTCTTGGATTTCTGGGTCGCCTACGAAACGCTTCATCCCGACGGACGCTGGACAAACGCCCCCGATTCCGGCTACGTAAGATTTAACGTAGGCGAACTACTGCGCTGAGGGGACATTCTACTTTTCGCAATGGACAAGATGGATGTCTGCTTGCGCCTCGCTCGAATCGCATACCCCGCAACCACAACATGCCGGTAGCGCGACGCGCGTCTGGCGAGAGAATAGCCATAGTCACACAGACAATTGGAGCGTCGAGAATTTTCGATGCGATTTTTTCACAAACTTTCAGCGTGCCAGTCGCCGGAGCGAACTGGTGAAAACACCTTCGGCCAGTGGCGTGCTGTTCAATAATTGGAACCCGAAGCGTTCGTAGAATGCGATGTTCCGCATGTTGTGCGTGATGACGTAACAGGGGAGATGCGTCTGGTCGGCCTCGGCGAGGATGTGGTTGATCAAGGCCGTGGCGATGCCCTGTCCCTGGTATTTGGGGTCCACGCCCAGTACGTCCAAAATCCAGTGTGGCTCGATGACCTCGGCGCGGTAATGGCGTTGGACATCGGCATTGGCATGCAGGACGCGTCCCAGATTCCGCAACCCGATCCGTATGGGCGCCGTGAGAAACCCGGACCGGGCGAGCGTGCAAAACCCCATTTCGTGGCCGTGTTGCGGCGGGATCCAGCCTGCGACGGCCTCGATATTTTCGGTTGTGAAAAAGCCACCGAGTGGTCCGAGGAAGGTGGCCCAGCGTTCATGCGCCCAAGCGAGTACCCGTTGTCGGCGAGCGGGATCGGGAATCGTGTAGGTTGTCAGCGGGTCGTCCGCGAAGGCCCGGGCAAGCATTGCGCCGGCTTCGCGATAACATTCGGGCCGCAACGGAATTACGCGCATGTTGGACCTCCTCGTGGTGCGGCGGCCCGCCAACGAAGGCTTACCCGACTTCGATGCCGGCCTTGGCGAGGGCCTTGCGCAGGTCGTCGGGCGTGAACGGTTTTTGAAGGCACATGAGCGCGCCCAACTCGATGATACGGTCTATCTGTTCCCCGTCGTAATAGCCCGTCATCGCGATAATGCGCGTGCCCGCGTGCTGGGGATCGCCCTTGATGCGGCGGCATATCTCGAAACCGTCGACGCCGGGCAGGCGCAGATCGAGAAAGACGATGTCGGGCTTGAACGTTGCGATCTGATGGCCTGCGTCGTAGCCGTCCATGGCACTCTCGATTTCGAACGCGGCCTTCGACATTTCGAGGAAGCGGCGGATGACCGACAGCACGGCCTTCTCGTCGTCCACGATGAGGATCTTCACGCCGGAATCCTGAAGGTCGTCATGCAATGGGATGTTGTTTTCCTTCAGGAAGCGGATCAGGTCCTCGCGGCGGATTCGCCGGTGTCCGCCGGGCGTCTTGAACACGCGGATGCGTCGGGCCTCGGACCATTTGCGGATGGTGTCTGGGGTGACGTGACAGTAGGTAGCCACTTCGGATGTGCTGAAGGAGAGTTTTGTTTCCATATTATGCGCCATTTCGCGTCGTTGTCATTCGGGGTCTTGCCTTCCGTATGTCCCCGGTCCCTACACCCGCGGACGCCGAGAGAAAACGCATGGAGCTGGAGCGGGGAATCGAACCCCGGACCTCATCATTACGAGTGACGTGCTCTACCAGCTGAGCTACTCCAGCCAAAAAGAATGGTGCCAAGGGCCAGAATCGAACTGGCGACACGCGGATTTTCAGTCCGCTGCTCTACCAACTGAGCTACCTCGGCACGTGCAAGTAGAATACGCGACGCAAGACGCGAAGTCAAATTTTTGTTGTGAGCCTCCGGGCAAATGTATCGAATTGTGTTGAAGGCCAAGATTTCGCGATGAATGCCAATAATGTCAGTGGTGATAATTCCGCCGATTAGGAAAACGATTTGCATCCTACAGGTTCTTATGGTAGCTTTAATGTGGTAGATGAAATGGCGGTTTTTTTTCTGGCAAGTTGGCAGGCCCGTGCTTGATCGGTGGAGCATATCGAAAGAAGGATGATTCAGCTAGATGATCCCATTTTTTGTCCTTCGTTCTTCTTCTTGAGGTTTTTTGAAACGTACACAATTGTGGTAGTGAATGTCGGGGGCCATAGGAGGTGTTGATGCAACTGTCATTTGTCCAATCGGCGCACATAGGGTCGTGTACGCGCGCGCGATGCGTGATAATAGCGCTTGCGGTGTTGTGCTGTCTGGTGGGGCTTGCAGCGGCTGCCGAGGAGCAGGCGGTTCATGTGAAATCCGTGCAGCAGGCGCCCGGCGGGATGCAGGTGGTTCTTTCGATTGCGCCGCCGTCGCTTGTCCCGACGAAAGCTAAAGATGGCAATGTTTACACGAAGGTGCTTTTGTCGGGTTGTGGCAATGACAACGATTTCGGGCGGGCTGCGTTGCCGATCATCAGTCATACGGTCGAGGTTCCGCTGCATGCCGAGTCGGAGGTGACGTTGAGTGGGGAGGTTTTGAACGAGATCGCGGTGGACAATTGGGTATATCCGCATCAGCCGCCCATCCCGAAGGTCCTTGGCCCCGAGGGCAATCCGCCGTTTGTAATGGACATGGGGTACTATGCCGGTGCGAAATCCCTTGGCTTTCAGAAGGCGTTTGACGAACGGAAGTCGGTCGTTTCGACATCGTTTAAGAAGCGTGGGCATCAGTTTCTGAACATCATGATCCGGCCAGTGGCCTATGACGTGTCCAAAGGGGTCGTGCAGTATCCTTCTCAGGTTCAGTTGAATATCACGTGGGTCGTTAACGCGTTGCCGAAGGCCGCTGGCCCCCGTACGGGCGTTATCACCGTGGTCGAAGTGACTTTGACGGGCAAATCCTTGCTCGATGACTTGCTCAAGGAAGGCTTCGACATTGCCAGTCGCAAGGGGGATGTGGTCACCATCTATGCCACGGACGCGGAACTGAATGCGTTGCGTCAAAAGGGTCTGATCGTTACGGAGGTCGAGAAGCAGCCGCGCCCTAATGAGGCCCAGTCCGAAGCGAAAGGGCTGGGCGTATATCATAGCTACGCTACGTTGACGACCGACCTCGAAGCTTACGCCGTCGCACATCCGGCGATCTGTCGCTTGATCTCCGTCGGCAAGTCCGTCGAAAACCGCGAGTTGTGGGCCATGAAGATTACAGACAACCCCGACGACGCAGAAGATGAACCGGAAGTCAAGTATGTCGGCAGCATCCACGGCGATGAGCCGCTGGGCGCCGAGATGTGCGTGTATTTCATCGATTACCTGCTGACCAGCTACGGGACGGATCAGCGTGTCACCGACTTGGTGAACGAGACCGAAATCTGGGTCTTGCCGCTGATGAACCCCGACGGTCATGAGGCGAGCACGCGCTACAACCATAATGGCTTCGACTTGAACCGCTCGTTTCCCGACGGCTTCGAAAATGCGATTGGGAACGTGCTGTATGGCCCGGCGATGGACACGGTGGGACGACCGGTCGAAGTGGTGGACGTGATGCAGTGGAGCGCGGGGCGCCATTTTGTTCTTTCGGCCAACTTCCACGGCGGCGCGCTGCTGGTGAACTACCCGTATGACAACGATGGCCGTGGCTCCGGCGTGGATTCGCCCAGCCCGGACGATACATTGTTCGAGGCGATTTCGGAGACGTATTCGTCGAGCAACTTGCCCATGTGGAACAGCACATCGTTTACCCATGGGATTACGAATGGCGCGGCGTGGTACGAGATCGATGGGGGCATGCAGGACTGGAATTATCGGTACGAGGGCTGCAATGAAGTGACAATCGAGCTGTCCAATAGCTGGCAGCCGTCGGCCTCGGCTATCCCGCAATTCTGGAGCGAGAACCGCGAATCGATGTTGTCGTATATCGAGACTGTCAAGACGGGCGTGCGCGGCATCGTGACGGACGCGGAAACCGGCCTTCCAATTCCTGCGGCCGTCGAGGTCGTGGGCAAGAACCATCTGGTGTATACCGATCCGAACGTGGGCGACTACCACCGTCAGCTCTTGCCGGGAACGTATGATTTGGTCTTCTGCGCGCCGGGATATCAAGCCAAGACGGTCGAAGGCGTCTCGGTGGCCGACGGGAGCGCGACGCGTACGGATGTCCATCTGCAAAGTAGCGCCAGCGTGGGCGTGATCGTCGTATCCAATTCTTCGATGGCGGCGGCGGCGTCGGCATTCCGCACGGAGAAGCAGGCCGAGGGTTTCGAGGTCTATGATGTGACGATTACGGGTTCGCCGATGGCGGAGACGGTGCGGGGATTGGTCCGTACCGTCTACAACGCCCACCTACCCAAGTACGTCATCATTCTTGGGGATATCGAGATCGTGCCGACCTTCAGCAGTTCCGATGGGTACTCGGACTTGCCGTATGCGCTGATGGATACGGGCGAAGGTTTCGCGAACTACCTCGGGAAAGACCTTTTTATCGGGCGTGTATCTTTGAAAACGGAAGCGGCCATCGGAGCTTACACCAACAAGCTGGCCACGTATGCCGCCAACGTCAAGCATCGCAACATGACGTGGATTTCCGGTGGGGCGAACGTCTCGGAGAACAATTTCGTCGAAGCCACGCACGACTGGGTGATGGCGAACGCGCTGCAAAATGGATATGACAATAAACTATTTTACCAGAACGATAGTTCTATTGGTGGCGACCTGACATCCCACATCAACTCCGGCACCGACGGGGTCGTCTATTCGGGCCACGGCAGTGAAACCAGTTGGATGCGTTACGGTTATAACGCCATGGCTCTCGCCGGCTTGACCAACGCTCTCGATGCCCCGATGGTATTTGGCCATTGCTGCCTTACCGGCAGTTTCGCCGAGGACGTCTGCTTCGCGGAATCCTGGCTGTTGACGACTGGCCGCGGGATCGTCTATATCGGCGCCAGTTCGAACACCTATTGGGACGAAGACGACATCCTCGAAAAGATGGAATTCCAGGCCATGAAGGACGCGCCGGGGCTGGCAATTTGCGATGCCGTCGCTGCGGGACTCGAATACGTGCACTCGAATTACCCCGGAAGCGCACAATACTACTACACCGTATACCAAAACTTCGGCGACCCGACGCTTTCCCTGTTCGGACTAGGCCGCTTGGCCATAACGACGCCCGCCGCGCTGCCGGTGGCTTACGTGGGCGAACCTTTCGCAGTGACGATCAATGCGGTTAGCGGTGAAGTGCCCTATACCTGGAGTCTTGTCGGCACGCTTCCCGACGATCTGACTTTCAGTACGACTACGCACACGATAACCGGTACGCCGAGCGCTCCGGGTACGGACGACTTCACGATTCAAGTCACCGACAATACGTCCGCTCTGGCCAGCAGGACGTTTCACCTGATCGTCCTCAACCGTTTCTCGATCACGACGCCGGAAGTCCTGCCTGCAGCCGCGCTCAATCAGTGGTACAGCGTCACCCTCGCGACTCTGGGCGAAATGCCCCCGGTGAGGTGGTCGGTCGTGGACGTATCCGACTATGTCGAGAGCGACCCGGGGACCGGGTGGGTCGGTGGCGGAGTCGCGCAAAACTGGACCGGGGACGAAGCGTCCTGGCCCTTGACGTTGCCGTGGCCGTTCCCGTTTTACGGCACGGATCGCACGACGGTGAATGTGTGTTCGAATGGTTTCCTGGACTTTGCCTCGAACGCGACGACCTATCTCAACGGCGAACTGGAACTCAGCACTAACGTTCGGATTGCGCCGTTGTGGGATGACCTCACAATCATCGCCGGTGGCACGCAAGATGTTTTCGTTACACAAGCCGCCGATTACGTGGTCATCCGCTGGGCGGCACAGACGTACGATGGGACCTATCCCGTGAATGTGGAGGCGGTCCTCTATCGCAACGGGAACATCAAGTTTAACTACGGCCAGAGCCATAGTGGACTAACGCCGACTATCGGCATTTCTTCGGGCGACGGCAGTCATTTCCTGCTTTCCACGCGAAACAACGCAGGGACTGTTCCCGCCAACGTATCGTCATTGTTCGTGCCGAACCCGGTCCTGCCGCCGGGGCTGGCAATGAGTGCCGTCGGCGTGATCAGTGGCACGCCGACCCAACTCGGCGAATATCAGTTCCTGTTGCGAGGGCGCGACGCCGGGACGTCGCAACAGGTAGCCGAAAGACAGTTCCATGTCACGGTAGTAGAATCCGACTTCCGATGGGTGGAGAAACCCAGCGGTGGCTGGAAGGAGGTCGGGGACTCGCTCTTGTTGCGGGTGGTGTGCGGGGGTACGATGGGCGGCGTGACGTATCAGTGGATTAGGGATGGTGACGATATTTCCGGCGAAACGAATGCTCAACTGGACATCGCGTCGTTGACGGAAGCGGATCAAGGCTGGTACACGTGCCGCGTGACCGACGAGTCCAAGGGCGTTTTCACCTTCGTGCCGATATTCATCGAGGTCTTCCCCGAGGGCAGTTTGCCCGTGGCGAGCCTGGCTGGGCTGGGCATTGCCGTCCTCGCGTTCCTTGGCGTCGGCGTGCGGGCAGGACTGCGTAGGTCGAAAGGATTGTAGAATGACGGACTGGACATGGGACGACGTCAAGGAAGCGTTGCGCGAGGTGCTGCAAGAGGAAATGGGTGTTGGGCATTGCACGATTGCACAGAAATGGAGCGGCGGCAAGCTTGTTCTGCAACCGTTCGATACCTCGTTGCAGAGCAAGGAAGTCCCGCTCATCATGTTTTTCAAGAAACTCGTGTCCGTGCGCGAGAAGCTGCGCGTGATCGAGCAGAAGCTCAACAATCATCCTTCGTTGACGCACGAGGACCGACTCGAATTTCAACAACTGATCACGCGCGCGTATGGCAGTCTGACGACGTTCAACGTGCTGTTCCGCGACGAAGACGACAAGTTCAAAGGGGTATCGGAGTAGAGACGGTTGAACGACGAACGGAACCTGGTATTGATCGGGATGCCCGGCGTGGGTAAGAGCACGGTGGGCGTGCTGCTGGCCAAGGCGCTGTCGCGCAGCTTCGTGGATACGGATGTGTATCTCCAGGCGCGAGAAGGGCGCCGGTTGCAGGATATCATCGACACGGAGGGTCTCGACCGATTCCGCGCCATCGAGGAAGCGTACATCCTCTCGCTGGACTGCCGGGGCCATGTGGTGGCGACGGGTGGAAGCGTCGTGTACAGCGAGCGCGCCATGGCGCACTTGCGTCGGTCGGGCCTCATCGTCTACCTATACCTGCCATTGGAGCCTTTGTATGCGCGTGTGACCAATTTGGATTCGCGAGGCGTCGTAATGGCGCCGGACCAGACTTTCGCGGACTTGTTCGACGAGCGGCAGCCGCTTTATGCGCGGTACGGCGATTTGACCATCGACTGTACGGGGCTGAACCACGACGAAGCCGTCGCAGTTATTGCCAGCGCAACGAACACGAGGCATGCGCATGATCACGAATAAAACGCCTCTGCGCGACTTGGCGAAAAAGCGTGGACTGGCCGTCGGTGCGGCGGTGAATGCCGAAGCCCTTCGCGACGATCCGCAATACCGCACGATCCTCGCACGCGAATTCGGCATGGCTACGTGCGAGAATGCGATGAAGTTCGGACCGCTGCGTCCGTCGCGCGAGCGGTTCGCGTTCGACGATGCCGATGCGGTCGTGGCGTTCGCGGGAGAACACGGCATGGCGGTGCGGGGCCACGCGCTGGTGTGGCACAACATGCTCCCCGACTGGTTCGCGAAGGGCGGGTTCACGTACGATGACGGCATAGACCTAGTACGCGGCCACATCCATACGGTCGTGAGCCGATATCGCGGTCGCGTGTGCGCGTGGGACGTCGTCAACGAGGCGTTCGACGATCGCGGTGGCTGGCGCGATTCACCGTTCCTGCGCATGTTCGGACCGGATTATCCCACCATGGCGTTCCATTGGGCGCATGAGGCCGATCCCGATGCCAAACTTTTTTACAACGATTACAACGCCGACTCGATCAACCGAAAGTCCGACGCCGTCTACGCGATGGTGCGCATGCTGCTCGAACGAGGCGTACCGATTCACGGTGTCGGGCTACAGATGCATCTCTGCGCGTGGGATGCCGTGTATCCCGCATCCGTTGCCGCGAACATCAAACGCTTCAACGACCTCGGTCTCGACGTGCAGATCACCGAGATGGATGTCCGCATGAAGGAACCATTCAACGAATCCGGCCTGTTACAGCAGGCACGGATCTATCGCGAAATCATGGAAGTCTGCCTGCGCGCGGAACGCTGCAGCGCATTCGTCGTGTGGGGTCTGACCGACCGCTACTCGTGGATACCCCAAACGTTCAAAGGCGAAGGCGGCGGCCTCCTATTCGATAACGAAGGACGGCCAAAACCGGCATACGACGCGCTCTGCGAAGTACTGGCGTCGTAATCAACGACGATAGCGCAGCCAGACGGCGAAGGCTGCTGGGGCGTGACTCGTTCGTTCCGAGATGGGCCGCAATGTAACCGGCTGCTCGCCGGGGAAGCCTTCATGGACGTATGGGCACGTGACATGCGCGCAGGGTATCTCGAAGCGGCCCGCCGCGCCGGGCTTCGTTGTTTCCATGGGACGCCATGAGACGTGGTTGCCCAACCATGGTTCGCCGAAGAAGCCGGGATTGTCGCTTTCGTCGACGCCGACGAGCCACGGGCCGATGAACAGCGCCGCTTCGGCGCCGGCGTCCGTCAACGCGTCCGGCGTCAGCCATTTGCCGTTGCGTGTGAGGAATCTCGGCGCGATGCGAAACGCGAATTCGACCATGTCGCCTTTTCTCATTTGTTTCGGCGGCGCGAGATCCCCATCCTTTTCGACGGGCGTTGCATTTTCGCCATTGATCTTCATCGCGATATCCGTGTACCACGCTGGACGGCGGAAAGCCAGCGAAACGCCCTCATCGGGCGCGTTTTTAACGGTCGCTACGAAGATGAAACGTTCTTTCTCGGACGTACGCGTATCGAATTGCAGCGCGCATTTCTCGTCGCGCCAATGCGCGTCGAGAAACAGATTGACGCGGTATACGCCGTCGCGGGTTTCGACAAGCGAGTCCTGCACATCGCGAAACGCGCCCAGGCCATGCATCGTACAGCACCACCACGCGCGGCCCGCGCCGGGTATCGGCTTTACGCCGTAGGTGTCGTAGGCGTGATGGCCGAAATCGCCCGTGTCGAACTGATTCGCGAAGAACTGGTTTAGCAGGCAACGCTCCGCGTTGTTCCAGTACGCTGTGTTACCTGTCGTGCGAGCGAGGTGGAGGCTCAACCGAAGGAAATCGGCCTCGGAGCAGCCCTCGTCGCGGTCGTTGGCACGCGCGAACAGTTCGCGAACGCCACCGTAGACTTCGTAGTCGTCGGAGTGCACGAGCGCGTTGTACAGCCGTTCGACCCACGCCAATAGAGCCGGATCATGCGTCGTTTCGTACAGCATGAGCGCGCCGCGCAACGTCGTTAGATACCCGTGCGAATGCTGCTTGCCGCGTTCCT
>CAIYET010001127.1 GCA_903925285.1 Candidatus Hydrogenedentota bacterium
CGCCACTCCGAAGAAACGCGTCTCAAAATGTCTGAGGCGTGGAAACACAGACTTCCCATGTCTGATGAAACTCGTAAAAAGTTGTCTATTGCTCATACGGATGTATCCTTTTCAGAACAGCACCGCCGCAGAATTTCGGATGCCTTGATAGGTAACACTAATGGCAAAGGAAGAATTCCGTGGAACAAAGGAAAATTTGGAGCAACGCGCTCCGAGGAGACAAGGCACAAAATGTCTGAAGCGGCTAAGTCGCGAGAGGCTAGGAGAAGAAAAGATACGGATGGCATAAACCAATGAGAATATTGTCAGTAAGCGACTTTCACTGCGGAAATCTTTCCGGCCTTACCCCCCCTCGATATAATACCCAAAGTGAATTTAACTATCGCTCTTTCGTTTACCGGAGGAATTGCTGGGACTGGTTCGAGAAAGAAGTAAAGAGTTTAGGAAAGATAGACTTATGCGTAGCCAATGGGGATTTGATAGATGGCAAAGGCCCCAAAACGGGAGGCAACGAACAAATAACTCAATCCCGGCCCGATCAAATCAAGATGGCAGTAGACGTACTAGAAATGATTGACGCCAAAGAATACGCTTTCACCTATGGGACGGGTTACCATGTCGGCCCCGAAGATGATTGGGAGCAGCAAATAGCAGATAATTTCGGGGCGTCTGTTCACAGCGTCTTTGACCTGAACGCGAACGGATTGATTATGAAGTGGAGACATCACATCAATGGCTCTCAAACTCCAACCGGTAGAGCTACACCCCTTCTCAGACAACAGGAGTGGGACGCGCTATGGTCTCTGGACGGTGAGTTTGAGAGGTCTAATGTAATGATATTCGGGCATACACACTACTTTCAAGAGCTAACGAATCGGTACGGAACGGTGATTATCTCGCCCGCTCTTCAGGCTCTCGGTGGTTCTCAACTCGGAGAGCGAAGACTCGGCGGGATAGTGGACTATGGTTTCCTGCACTTCGATGTGAACGGAAAGGATGACTGGTCATGGCGCGTTCATCTTCTAAAGCAAAAACCAATGGTGAGAGCAGGATCGGCGGCGGCGTTAAACAAACAAAAGCCGATTGGGAAACAATCATCGAATCACACAAAGTCGCAAACATCGAAGAGGACGAAAAAACGGTTATGATGTTTGCGGAAGAATGCAACGTGAATAGACGCAGGGCCAGTGAGATATTAGAGAAGGAGGTATTTGACAAGAAGATGACTGTTCGTTATGTGCGCGTTACCGGATATGTTCGCCCAGTTAAGGCATATAGGATAGTATAATAAGTCATTCCCGCGCCACAAAGCCCGCGACGAAAACAAAAGGTCACGGGCGGGCGCGGCCACCATCATCAGAATAGGAGATAACATGACCGCAACTGTTTTAGCCGGATTCGCCGGCGTCGTTCTTTCCCTGCTCTTGTCATATATTCCAAAATTAGGCCCGTGGTTCAACGCCCAAGCCAGTGAGACAAAGGTGATTATCAATGGCCTTCTCCTGGTTGTCGTGGCCGCCGCGAGCTACGGATTGGGATGTGCGGGCCTCGGTGTGTCACTTAACCTCGCCGTATCGTGCGATCAGGCGGGACTGATTACAATGCTTGGAGCATTGCTGGCCGCTTTGATTTCAAACCAGACTGCATATATGGCGTTTGTGAAACCGTTCTCGCAGAATAACCCTTAGTTCTCCCCCGCAAGGACAGCATGAAAAACTCTCCGTGATGAGCGGAGAGTTTTCGTTGTACTTTGCAGGGTCTTGCAAAGTTCTGTAATCTACGGAGATACCGGAGGAGTTATGGACGAGTTTATAAATGGGATCGCTCCACCAGTAACGCTTGGAAGTATGCCGTTCCACTTTGTTAAAGCGAGATACTGTAAATATTCGGGGGATAGTGCGCCAGTATCTTTGAGTGCCTTCTGAGCGTCTGCTTGACCCTGTGCTTGCGCTACTGACGCCTGAGCGTCAACTTGCGCCTGAGCTAGATGCTGTTTGGCGGTCTCGACCTGCTGTTGTGCAACTTGTTTGGCCTCGATTGCGGCATTGAAATCTGAACTAAAGTCGAAATTGACTATATTGAAATTCTCCACAATCACATGATAGACAGCAAGTTGAGAAGTTAAGTCTTTCTCTGCTTGAATTCGGACGGCCTCTCGCTGAGTAATCAATTGTTCTGCGGTGTATCCGGCGGTTGTGGCCTTGAAGATGTTTTGGATAGCGGGCGCAATCACAACATCGGCATAATTTGTACCTATATTTTGATACACTTCTACCGCGTGAGTGCCATCTAAGTGATAATTCACGGCAATCTTAGCAGTAACAAGTTGCAGGTCTTTACTCGCTGAGGATGCGTCAACTTCGTCTTTCTGAGTACGGACATCCATCTTAACCAATCCCTCCGCAACCGGGATTTTTAATC
>CAIYET010001128.1 GCA_903925285.1 Candidatus Hydrogenedentota bacterium
GTTGATGGAATTGACGCCGGGTGCGTTCTTGCCGCCCTTGAACACGTCCAACACGCCGTTTTGGATTCGTTTGTTGTACGCATCCATCAAGTACTGCTTCTCGGTCTCGGTCAATTTCAAGGCATTGAGCGCGATCAGCAGGCTCTCGATTAACTGCGCCGCTTCGTCGTCCTGGATACGGGTGATATCGATGTTATTGACAAGCTTGCTGTACTCCTCGTCGAGGATCGCGCGATCATTGTATTCGACGATTTTATACAGCGACTCGCGACAATAGTTGAGCAACATCGCAGTCGTTTCGGGACTGTACTTCGTCGAACTGCGTTCCGAGGCCGGGCGGGGCGGCGGCATGGTCGTCACCTCGACGCGCTGCGGCGGAAACGTAATCGACTGCGACGGTACTAGGCCGTCTTCGCGGGCAAACGCAGCCACACTCACGGCTACCGCAACGATACAAACACAAACACTCCAACGAGTCATGGGATACTCCACACAGGTTCACATTCCGGTCGAACCCCTCGACGAATGATACCGCCGTCACGAATGAAATCCAATCAAGCCCCAAAAAGTTCCCCGAACCGATAGGCTTCTCCGTGATCTCTGGTGCTCCGTGTGATTCTGCTGTGTTCGCTTCTCACACGGAGCCACGGAGATCACGGAGAGGCTGACATTGGCGGCTGTTACCCGGCCCGCTCAATCTACAATCTACAATCGTCAATCCGCAATCGCACGTCCTACCGCCCGGCGTATTCATACGCGCCCATGGTCGAGCTTGCCCTCGTCTTCTCGCTTCGGCGTGAACCTATCTTGAATGCACTGAAAACGATGGGGTGAGCGCCACGAAAGAATTGTTGGACGAAAGGCTCCATAGCGTGTAGAATGAAATTATGAAGTTTACGGAGTACTTCGTTTACACGCACCAACGGCCGGACCGAAGCGGAATTCGGATTGAGTGGATCGCATATGCGATTGCCAATCCGATCAAGGAAATTGTTCAACGCGACGGGCGAATCAGGTGCTGGGCGCGAATACCCGACGCGGGCGGAAAGTACCTGCGCGTCATTCTGCTGGAAGATGGCGAAACCGTTCACAACGCCTTTTTCGACAGGCGGTTTTGTGAGGATGCTTATGAAGATTAGATACTTCTCCGATACCGATACGCTGCTTCTGAGCCTCAGCGAGAATCCAATCGCCGAGAGCACGGATATCGGCGAAGACGTCCTGGTGGATCTCGATGAGCGCGGAAGAGTCGTCAGCATCACGCTCGAACATGCAACGCAGCAGACCGACGTCAACGAACTCTCCTATCATCTGGCCGGGTCCGCGAAATAGCGCCGAGAACCCGCTTACGGTTCGTAGACGATCAGTCCGTCGCGGGGCGCGATCTCGCTGGGCGAAAAGTAGAATGTCCCCTATTGCTCGATCAACCGCCCTGGAACTTTTTGAGCTTATCCATGAAACGGCGGTAGAGGGGGTAGGCTTTCGCGTCGTTTTCGTCGTTTTCCTTCTCGAATTCCTGCATGAGTTCTCGCTGGCGGCGCGTGAGATGCGTCGGCACTTCGACTACGATTCGGACGAGTTCGTCGCCTTGGCGGTAGCCGCGCAGGTCGGGCATGCCGATCCCGCGTAGGCGTAGGATCGCGCCGGATTGCGTGCCTGCCGGTACTTTGAGATCGGCTTCGCCGGTGAGCGTCGGCACGCGGATGGTCGCGCCGAGTACGGCCTTGGGGAAACTGACGGGTACTTCGCACAGGATATCGGAGCCTTCGCGCAGGAACAGTTCGTCTTGTTGGACTTCGATGTAGATGTGGAGGTCGCCGCGCGGTCCGCCGTTCTCGCCTGGTTCGCCTTCGCCGGACACGCGCAGACGTATACCGGTATCGACGCCCGCAGGAATGTCGACGGCAATTTCGCGCTGGATACGGGTCCGGCCTTCGCCGGAACAGCGGTGGCACGGTTTTGATATTGTCCGTCCGGTGCCGCGGCAACGTCCGCACGTCTGGGTGACGCTGAAGAATCCGCGTGCAATTTGGGTCTGGCCGGAGCCTTTGCAGGCGGTGCAGACTTCGGGACGCGAGCCTGCCGCCGCGCCGGTGCCGGAACATTCGGTACACGTTTCCATTCGCGCGAAACGGATGCTTTTCTTGATGCCGAATGCCGCCTCGCGCAAGGTAATCGGCACTTTGTATTCGAGGTCGTTTCCGGCGCGCGGACCGCGTTGTCGGCGTCCGCCGCCGCCACCACCGCCACCGCCGCGTCCGAAAAACATGTCGAAGACATCTTCGAACGCGCCTTCGAATCCGGGGGCGCCGCCACCGAATCCGCCGCCGCCGAATGGGCTGTTGCCGTGGCCGAACTGGTCGAACTGTTTGCGCTTATCGGGATTCTTGAGGATGTCGTAGGAGCCGTTGATTTCCTTCAACTTTTCCTCGGCGGCTTTGTCGCCGCCCGTCTTGTCTGGATGGTACTTGTGCGCCAGTTTGAGATAGGCCTTGCGGATGTCCTCGGGAGAGGATTCGCGCGAGACACCCAGTACTTCGTAAGGATCGCGTTCGGGCATTTACATTACCTAAAGCCTAGCAATTAATTCTTGGTTCCATCGTCCACGACGGTGAAATCTGCGTCCATGGCGCCGTCTTTCGGCGGTTGTTGCTGATGGGGGCCTTCCGAGGGTCCGGCCTGTTCTGGCTCGGCGCCGCTGGCTTGCTGTTGCTGTTGGGCAGCGGCAGCGGCGTACATGGCCTCGGCCATCTTATGCGAGGCCTGTGTGAGTTTTTGCGTGGCGGCCTCGATCGCGGCGGTATCGTCGCCGGTCATGAGCGAGCGGAGTTCGCTCAACGCGGCGTCTATCGCGGCTTTGTCGTTCGCGGGACCTTTATCGGCGTTTTCGCGCAGCAATTTTTCGGTGCTGTAGGCGAGCGAGTCGGCGTTGTTGTGAACCTCGATTTTGTGTTTGCGCTCGTGGTCGTCCTGCACGTGCGATTCGGCGTCGCGGACCATTTTCTTAATTTCTTCCTCGTTCAGCCCGCTCGATGACTCGATGCGGATCTTCTGTTCCTTGCCGGTCGCGAGGTCTTTGGCTGTCACGTGGACAATGCCGTTGGCGTCGATATCGAAGGCGACCTCGATCTGGGGGATGCCGCGTGGCGCGGGTGGAAGGCCCAGGAGGTCGAAGCGGCCGAGGGTGCGGTTGTCCGCAGCAAGTTCACGCTCGCCCTGGAGCACGTGGATGGTTACGGCAGTCTGGCTGTCCGCAGCGGTCGAAAAGATTTGCCGCTTGTTGACGGGAATGGTCGTATTGCGTTCGATAAGCTTCGTGCAGATGCCGCCGAGTGTTTCAATTCCGAGCGACAGTGGTGTAACATCGAGCAGGAGCACGTCCTTGACTTCGCCCGCGAGAACGCCCGCCTGGATCGCCGCGCCGATGGCAACGACTTCGTCCGGGTTGACGCCGCGGTGGGGTTCCTTGCCGAAAATGCCCTTGACGATTGCGCCGACGGACGGCATGCGCGTCATACCGCCGACGAGAATCACCTCATCGATGTCCGATGCTTTGAGTCCGGCGTCTTCGAGGGCGCGATAACACGGTTGCTTGGTGCGCTGCAACAGCACGTCGCAGAGTTGTTCGAGCTTGGCGCGCGTGAGCGTGTAGTTCATGTGTTTGGGGCCAGATGCGTCGGCTGTGATGAACGGCAGGTTGATGTCGGTGGACATGACGGTCGAGAGTTCGCACTTGGCCTTTTCGCCGGCTTCCTTGAGCCGCTGCAACGCCATCGGGTCCTTGCGCAGGTCGATGCCTTGTTCGCGCAGGAACTCCTCGGCAATCCACGTGATTATGCACTGATCGAAATCGTCGCCGCCGAGGTGGGTGTCGCCGTTGGTGCTTTTCACCTCGAAACTATCGTCGCCGATGGCAAGGATCGAAATATCGAAGGTGCCGCCGCCGAGGTCATAGACGGCGATTTTCTCGCTCTTTTTTTTGTCGAGTCCGTAGGCGAGCGCTGCCGCGGTAGGCTCGTTGATTATGCGCAACACATCGAGGCCGGCGATGCGGCCCGCGTCCTTGGTGGCCTGTCGTTGCGCGTCGTTGAAGTACGCGGGTACCGTGACGACCGCTTGGGTGACCTTGTCGCCCAGGTAGGTTTCGGCGGTTTCTTTCATTTTCTGCAGGATCATCGCCGAGATCTCCGGCGGACGATGCGTCTTGCCCTGGACCATGACTTGGCAGTCGCCGGTCGAGGACGCCGAGACCTTGTAGGGCACGAGTTTCTCTTCCGTGGCGACTTCGTTGTAACGGCGTCCCATGAAACGTTTAATCGAGAAGACCGTGTTTTGCGGATTCGTGACGGCCTGGCGCTTGGCTACCATGCCGACGAGCCTCTCGCTGTCTTTGGTGAACGCCACGACCGAAGGCGTGGTCCGGCCACCCTCGACGTTTGCGATGACGACGGGTTCGCCGGCTTCCATGACGGCGACACATGAGTTCGTTGTTCCGAGGTCGATACCGATTACTTTACCCATGGTTCCATATCCTCCATGCGCGCTCGCGCGCTATTGCGTGCCGTTGTCCGTACACGATTCATTTTCCGTTTGCGTTTCGACGGGCGGTTCCGCAACCTTGCCTACAATTACCTTTGCAGGCCGCAGCACCGTGCCGCCCAACCGGTAACCTTTAAGCATTTCCCGTGCCACATGATCGGGCGGGCACTCGTCCGTCTCGATACAGGCCAGCGCCTCGTGCCAGGTCGGATCGAAGGGCAACCCCGTTGCCGGGATCGGCTCGACGCCGTGTCGTTCGAGGACATCGTGAAACTGTTTCAATACCATTTCGATGCCTTCGATCAGGCCGGTGGACTGCGTTTGGGCGTGCTCGACGGCCCGTTCGAGGTTGTCCAGAACGGGCAGCAGGTCGATCACCAACCTTTCCGCAGCCATGCGCCGAACTTGTTCCATATCGCGCAGCATCCGCTTGCGATAGTTATCGAAATCCGCCCGCGCCCGCAGGAACTGATCTTTCTGCGCGTCGCGTTCGGTCAGCAGGGCATCGCGCTCGGCCAGTAGCGCTGCCATGTCCGTCTCCGGCGTGGCTTCGGCTGCCGTCTTCGTGGCTTCGGCTTCGCGCCGTTTCTCCAATTCCGTCTTCTTCATCGCATCCTTTTTCATGTTAAGGCTGTAGGCTGTAAGCTGTAGGAAGTTATCGCACTTCCTACAGCCTACAGCCTACAGCCTACAGCCTTTCTTACGGACCCGCCAAACGAGTCATGAGTCTGCTCAACATGTTGGCCGTGTAATCGACCACAGCCGTCAGCCGCTGATACGGCATCCGGCGCGGGCCTAACACGCCAATCACGCCGACGGACTGTCCGCCGACGCTATATGGCGCGGCTACGACACTGATCTCGCGCAGTCCGGGCTCGTGGCTCTCCGAGCCAATCCAGACCGATGCGCCCGACCCATAGTTCGCCGCGTTCGTACGCAGCAACGCCGTCAGCCGGTCGCGCTCCTCGAGCACGCCGAATACCTCGCGGGCATGGTCGATGTTGCGGAACTCCGGCTGTTCGAACAACTGCGCCGCGCCCTCGAGATACAAGTGGCTCGGCCGGTTCGCGGGCAGCAATTGCAGCACCCGCAACGCCCGTTCGGCCAAACGCCGATTTTCGTCCAGCACCGTCCGCACGATTCCGTGCATCCGTGCAATCATTTGGTCGCATACCACACCGCGCAGGTGTTCGTTCAAGAACCGGTTCAGCGACACGAATTCGTCCGGCGCCGGCGATTCGTCCCACTGGAGAATCACCGTGTGTACGCGCCCATAACTGTCCGCGACAAGCACCGCCGCGCGCGACGCCGATACCGGCATCACCTCGATGTGCTGCACGCGGGCGTTATCGTCGTCCGGCGTCTGAACCATGCCCGTCTGATGCGACAGCAGCGCAAGCAACTGACTCGTCTGGCGCATGATTTCGTCCGCGTCAGTCAGACGATCGGACAAATCGCGTTCGATCCGGGCACGCTCCGTCAGCGTCAATTCCTGCACGCTCATCAAGTAGTCCACGTAGTAGCGGTACCCGCGATCCGTGGGCACGCGCCCCGAACTCGTGTGCAGTTGCTGGAGGTAACCCTCCTCTTCGAGGTCGGCCATCACGTTACGTATCGTCGCCGGGCTGAAATCGAGTCCGAATCGCTTCGCGATCACCCGCGACCCAACCGGCTCGGCCGATGTGATGTAACACTGGACAACCGCGCGAAGGACGAGTTCCTCGCGCTCACTCAGTTTGAGTTCATCGTTCATATCGCCGCCTTAGCACTCGATGATTGAGAGTGCTAACAACCTGCGCCGAGTTTACCATACGGAAGATCGCTTGTCAAGGGCGTTGGCCCGTTCAGTAGTCTAAACTGCGCTACGGCCAAAAGTTACAGGCGGCTAATCCATTGACAGCCAACGCCGCCTCCTGCTAACATGAA
>CAIYET010001129.1 GCA_903925285.1 Candidatus Hydrogenedentota bacterium
GGCCACCCCGTGCTCCAGCATGTAGTCTAGTGATTCTTCGATGAGTTTTTCGCGTCGCTCACTCATGTAACGAGTGTTACATATCAAAGTGCTAAATGCAAGGGTCCCCCCCCCATGGCCCCTGGTTTCGAGTTCATGGATCGCGGCCTGAGGATTTCAAGGCAATCGTTGAACTCAGAGTCGTCTTCGATCGAGTCTAATGCGTAGCGGCCGCCGAGCGCGGGAGAGTGGCGTTCGCATGACGTCGTCCGTGGCATGACCTGCCCGCGGTCGTAGGCTTCGCGTGGGCACGAAGGAGTCGCTGCGCGAAAGCTGGCCGAGATCAGCGCGGAGGCCGTCTCCCGTGCATGGTACGCGACCTTCCAGATGGAGGAGGTGGCGATCTCACGGGAGATGTTCAAGTCCATCGTCGAAATGAGTGCGCGGCTGAGGTTGCCCGCAGCGATGGCAGGCAAGTTCCAACTGGGGCGGCATCACGGGAATGGATATGAAAGGGGGGCACGCGTCGCCCTCGTGCTCGGTGTAATTCCGATTCAACGGGAAATGCAGGATAATATCTCCCGACTTACGTCTGGCGCTCCACTCCGCAGTCCGTAGGGATGTGCCCCGCACCCTCCGAAATTTCCCAACACCTCTTGTGGTATCGTTTTCCGTAGTCCGTACGCTGACCATGTGGACGGAAGGAGGTCAGGTTAAGGGGGGTCGAAAAAGAACCCAGTCCATCCAGGGTCGGTGGCCGGATGGAGCGAGGACAAGCCTCATCCATTATGGCCAGGCCGTTCCGGCCCATCCCCGAGGACACGGCGTCTGCCGGCAAGCGAATAAGGCACATCGCAAGGAATTGAAGTCCATCCGCAAACGGCTCTGAAAGCCATGGCCAAGAGGGCTCCCCGGCGGAGGCATGATGAAAATCTCAAAGGAGACCCCGGACGCATCCCAGCGTTTAGTTACCGTCCCGGGCAAAAACGGGGCGAGTGTTTCCGTTCAACTGTTGGAAAAGGCGCGTGCTGATATTGATACCGTCCTGAAAGAGCTTGGATCGCAACTGGAGGGTCTGAGCGACGCGGAAGCCGATTCTCGCTTGAGGCAGGGCGGGACGAACGAGATTGCCCGAGAGAAGCGTCAATCAGCCCTCATGCGCCTCTTGGATAACGTCAAGAACCCGTTGGTCCTTCTGCTCCTGGCGCTGGGTGTGCTTTCGTATCTGACCGGTGACCACAGGGCAACGGTGGTTATTGGCGTGATGGTCGTTCTGGGCGTCGTGTTGCGTTTCTTCCAGGAGATGCGCGCCGATAACGCGGCCGAGAAACTCAAAGCGATGGTCAGCAACACGGCGGCGTTGGTGCGTGGCGGCAAGGAAGAAGAAGTACCGCTCAAGATGTTGGTGCCTGGCGACATCATCCGGCTGGCGGCGGGCGATATGGTGCCGGCCGACGTTCGGGTGCTTAACGCCAAAGACCTGTTCCTGAATCAAGCGGCCCTCACCGGCGAAGCTCTACCCGTGGAGAAGAAAGCCGACCCGGCGCCTGCAGACGTCCAAAACCCGCTGGAACTTCCCAATATCTGCTTCCTGGGCTCCAATGTGGAGAGCGGATCCGCGACGGCCGTGGTTCTCCATACCGGGGCTCGGACCTACTTTGGATCCCTGGCCGTCAGCATCGTCGCGCAGCGCCAATTGACGAGCTTCGACCTGGGCATCAACAAGTTCACGTGGCTGATGATCCGCTTTATCGCCGTGATGGTTCCGGCTGTGTTCCTCATCAACGGGTTGAGCAAGCACAACTGGCTGGAAGCTTTCATGTTTGCCATGGCCGTGGCCGTCGGGTTGACCCCCGAGATGTTGCCCATGATCGTGACCGTTAACCTGTCCAAGGGTGCCCTGGCGATGGCCCGCAAGAAGGTGATCGTCAAACGCCTGAACGCCATCCAGAACTTCGGGGCGATGGACGTGCTGTGCACCGACAAGACCGGCACCCTCA
>CAIYET010001130.1 GCA_903925285.1 Candidatus Hydrogenedentota bacterium
CCAACCGCTACAGGTCGTCCAAGTTTCGTGCGATGCGCGAACTGGCGCTCGCGCTCGTTACGGGAAAGGTTAGCCTGAAAGGCGCCTTCCTGCGCGGCGTAAGAAAGGGGACGATCCAAACCCGGGTCATGCCCCTTTTTTGACAGAGGTGTTGGGTAACCCCACATAGCGGACTAGCGAAGACGGGAATACTGAAGATTCGCGCTTTCCATGATCATTCTGCTGCCTGGTGGAAAACCACAGCGGAGCGACCATGACGATCCAGCCGGTAGCATTCGTCACTTGAGGGTGCTCGCTAAGCATTAAATACGATTCATTTCTGGAGGCACTGCATGGATGTCTGCTTCGACATTTGCAACTCGTATTTGGCGTTGGCTAGACGAATGTCACGCTTTTTCACTTGTCGCAAGCATGGGTGGTCAGCTTTTGTTAAATCCGTTCACGGGCATGGGCAGTTAGATCGGGACTTGCATGAAAAGCACAATCGTGGTCCGGATAGGTTTATTGTCAAGACAGAGAGTCTGATCACAAAACGGATGCGCCGCGATGTGGGCGTTCCCAATACCACGGCTTCTGATGTGACAAAGGCATTGAAGGTCCTCAAAAAAGTAGGGCTTGATTCAAATAATCCAGCGAGACTCAAGAACCTTGTGGACAACATGCTCTGCCACCGCAACCGCATCCAGCAGCGCCGCGACGATCTCTTTCGACTGGACAAGGCATTATGTCGCCTGGACCTGAAATGGCTCAACCAAACACATGGATTCAGACTAACCCGACTGACATTGGCGCAGCGAAAGATGATGCAGGAAAATATCACCGAAGAACGACGCCGCACACAAATAGGGGAGGGAATTGAGCGGCTTGAACTGGAAATCGCCCTTCACATGACCGCCATTGGAGGCTCAATTCGCAACGCCAGGCAGTGCCTTGAACGAAAGGATATGCCCGGTGCCACAGGATGGATTTACAATACGTTGCAGGAACGCGAAAAAGCGCCGCAACTGCTTGCGAAGACTTTGACCTGTGAAAAACGCCTACTTGGCCTTCTAACGAGGGAAGAAAAAGAACTTCTGTGAGCCAATGTCGTCAGCCAAGACCTTTCGAAGGGATTACCCCGCGAAGCCGGAACCGTGAGCTCACCCACCGGCTTCTTCATCGTTAGAAGCCTGATTCCCCGTTATCACCCTGACAAGCTCGTCAAATCCGAAAGGCTCATCCGCTTGAGGCACTACCCGCAAGCCCGATGGCCAAGATCCTAGTGCTTGAAGGTAGCGTCTATCTCTCGGGCCCAGAAACAACTTTCCTAGCAAACGACCGCAGATTTCACTCTTAATGTCTCTTGGTTTTCCCGGATCGCACGTCTCAACTGCAGTCTTAATCTCGTTAGCGATGTAACAAATCTCATCATCGGACAGATAGATGCCAAGTCGTCCAGCAAAATCTTCGGTCGCTTCGTCGATTTCATCAGGCCGTATAGATATCGAGTAAAGCATTTCTGTGATAAGATCAGAATGAACCCTTATTCCCCAGAACAGTAAGCCTTGAACACAGCCCATTCTCAGAGAGTGGAATACATTCTTATTTTCCGCAAGTCGACTCAATTGTTTGATTAGTGTCTCAGTTACATTGAAGCCAATGTGCATCATCACTTCAGC
>CAIYET010001131.1 GCA_903925285.1 Candidatus Hydrogenedentota bacterium
ACTTCTGGCACAGCCCCGTTAGTCGTGGCGTTCACCGATGAGTCCACGCCGGGCACGTCGCCCATCACGAGTTGGGTCTGGGACTTCGGGGACGGCGGTTCCAGCATAGCCCAACATCCGAGCTATGCCTACAACCTCCCGGGCGTTTACCGGGTGACGCTGTTGGTGAGAACTGCCGTAGGCACTGACAGCGAGATCAAGACGGGCTATATAACCGTTGCCGAGGGCGGATTCCACATCGTCATGCCGGTAAACGATTCGGTCGTCAGACTCGAAACGGACGGCGCCCCCGTCGACACCATCTTCATGGTAAATGCACCGGCGGGAACTGCGACCGTTGCGTACAGTTTCGATGGCACGAACGTCATGGAAACGGACGAACCACCATTCGATGCCGTCATCTCGCTGGCCCCATCATTGATGACTGAAGGCTCGCATCAGGTCCGGGCCGTTGCCACGCTGAGCACAGGCGGACACCTCGAAGCGCAAGCGAATTTTTCCGTCGCACACATTACACAACAGGAGGACGCAAACGCGAACGGCATTCCAGACAATCCCTTCGTCTCCCTACTGGACGACGGCTCGACTTGGTTTACTACCGTTACCGCAGGAGAAACGGGTCATTCCGTCATAACGGGCGTGATGCGTTTCGACAACGGCGCGGCCAAGGCCGGGGAGAGTGCTTTTGCCATATTACGAATCCACCCGGAAAACGACCCGGATCGTACGGTGGCCGTGACCGTCCCGCGTGCGATTCTGGGAGGCATTTCGACGGGCGTGCTGATCGTCCAAACGGCGGACGACCTAACGACGCTCTACGGCGCTTCCGCAGATGCGTGCTTCGGTGCGCCCCCAAGCGGATGGATTCTGGCAACAGGCGGTGTATGCATTGAGATCAGCGTTCTGACAACCGCCGACAACATCACCTTCGACGAGATCGCGCCCCCGTCTGTGTTGCAACATCCGATACACCTTGCCATCGACGGAACGGTCGTGAACTCGGGTAGCGAATACCGCTTGTTCAAGCACCCTTCGTTAGTCACGGCGACTCCCAGCGCAGGCGTCGAGATCCTGTGCGAGACCGGCGCTTGGTCCTTCATGGACGTCCACGATCTTACGGTAACCGGCACGTCCATCGAAGCCAACCTTGTGTCCCTTTCCGCCGTTGCGCTCTATGAAAAAGCGGCTGAACAAGTCGGTTCACTCCGTGTTGCCATTGAGCCACAGGATGCTCAAAATGACGGCGCTCAATGGCGGGTCGATAGTGGCGAGTGGCGGAATAGCGGCGTGACGCTACCGGGCCTTTCCGTCGGTTCACACATTGTCGAGTTCAAAGAAATCTTGCCGGAAGAGATTTCGGGTTGCTCCGGTTCTCAGAAGAAGCCTTGGACTACACCCGCTAGCCAGACCGTCAATGTAACCGCTAACCAGCTTACCGAAATCACGGGCACTTACGTTTTGTCTCAGAAGGCGTTGGCAGCCGGCGCGCCTGGAAGTAATTCCAGAAGCGATGTATTGCTGATTGCCTTCGTGGGGGGCGTACTACTGGCGTCTCGTAAGCGGAAAAAGGTTTCAGTAGTATCTTGACCGAAGTATGTATTGGCCTCATTGATACTGTTCATATTATTCGATGGGGCCTTTGCATTTCTTGTTGCAACAAAAAAAGGCGCTATACCACAATCATCGGCGATGCTATTCGATGAACGGCGCGACTTGGCCCCAGGTGTCCGAGAAGACGAATTTGCCGAGCGGATGACGCGACCGGGGCGTGGTTTCGCGGGCCTGGAGCGCCTCGGATAGGTTGCCGACATCGCCGTGATAGCCGATGGCGATTACGCTCACCGGCTCGTGGTCTTCAGGAATCGCGAACGTTTCGCGGGCCTTGATCGGATCGAATCCAGCCATTTGGTGGACGGATAATCCGAGATGGGTGGCTTGGACCAGCATGCCGCCCACGGCGAGACCGATATCGTGCCAGGCGTATCGGTTCGGTTGGCCGTTGTGCGTGAAATGTCGGCGCGCGACGGTCATCATCAGCACGGGCGCGTATTGCGCCCACGCGATATTCGCGTCCATCAGGCAGCGCAGCAGCCGATCGAAAACGTCCGGCTGGTCCTTCGTGGCCACGATAAAAACCCAGGGTTGGTCGCCATAGCATGAAGGCGCCCAGCGTGCCGCTTCGAGCAGCGCCCGCAAATCTTCGTGCGAAACGAGACGTTCCGAGAATGCGACCGGACTCCACCGGTTGCGCAACAGGTCGTGGATAGGGTATTTGCCGTCTGGTTTTTCCATGGCGCTCCACCTCCGTCACGACTAAACCATCCACTGAACAAAGAGACCTGTTCGCGGCAGACGATTGCGTCGCAGACTCTACGGTTCGAAGTCGGGCGAATTCGAACCTTCGCCGTCCTCGTCTTCGCCTTCGCCTTCTTCGAGAACGGATACATTGTGCCGCGAGGCGACATCCATGACTTCTTCGGCGGCATAGATTGGACACTGCATGCGCACGGCGATGGCAATGCCGTCGCTTGGGCGCGAATCCACGCGCAATACTTGCTCGACCTGCCCCGTGGCCGAGCGTTGCTCGATGTTGAGATGTGCGAAGAAGATGTCGTTTTCGAGTTTATAGATCGTGACGGATTGCAGGTGGCCGTGCAGACCGGCCAGCAGATTGCAGATCAAGTCGTGGGTCAGCGGGCGTGCCGGCGTCTGGCCGAGGAGGACAATTTGAATCGCGCCGGCTTCGGCAGGCCCCACCACAATTGGCAATATACGGTCTTCATTGCGCAACAGGACGATCGGCAACGACTCTTCGTCCTGCTGACTGATGCCGACCAGTTCAAGTGGTACCATAGTAAACTATCCTTTGAGGCTTTAGGCTTTAGGTTGTAGGCTGTAGGCACTGCCTACAGCCTAAAGCCTAAAGCCTCTTTTTTTATGTGATGGTGCAGCGGCTGGCTAGAGCATGTACACGAACGGCGATACGACGCCCGCCTGGCCCGCGAATACGATCAACACACCCAACAGCAACAGAGCAATGATAATCGGCGCGAGCCAGAATTTCTTGCGCACCCGTAAAAATGCCCAAATCTCTCTTAGCGTTCCCATGGACTCTACCTCATCTGTTAATTGACAAGCCTATTTTAGAACTGATCGAGGTACCGCTCAAATTCCTTCGGCTGATCTTCCGGCTCTTCCCAATACGTCGCCGCCGTGGGATCCCAGGCGCGATTCAACGGGTCGTGGCCAACTATCTTCATGATAACACGCACCGGGATAATCAGGATAACGAACGCGAGCGTCAAGAGAATGCGCGTCATCACCCAGTTGAGCGCCTCTGCGAATTTCATCCAGACAATCAGCACCGGACGCAACACCGGCGGCGCGATCAATCCTAACACAAGAAATACCGCCGCCACGGCGAAGAAATACGTCGGCAACTCGACGAAGCCGTGCTTCCACCAGCGGTAAAGCCCGATCAGCCCGATGCATACAGCCATCAGAATACCGAACTTGCGCTGTTCCGTTCTGCTTGAATTATCGAGTTTCATTGAGTTTCCCAAGAGCAACCGGCCTTCCTGTGCCAGGCCGGTTCATGCGTTGTATTCTACACTTCTTTCTATCCAAAGATCGCTCGAAAACCTGCCTGTTCGAAATGGCGGTCACCCGTGAGCGCTTCAAAGATTCTTTCCTTCCGCATTGCTGTAAACGAAATACAGTCGGTCAGCGACCAAGATTTGTCCATCCGATCAAGATACAGACGGCTCCCTTCCTCAAAAAGGTCATGACTGGCAGGAATTACGCGTATTCCTGGCTGTTCATCGATCGCTCGTATCAACTCACCAAAAAGGTATCGAAGGCGCGGATGCGCGAGCGCATCCGCTACCTCGGTCAAAACCCACGTTGTCGTCACTACTCGAGGAGACGCCTCCGCATTGAACGCTTCCACACGCTCACGGTGGGCATCCGCAACGTTCAGCATCGCCAGGAAATAGAACGTATCCGCAAAGTACGTCTTCATGATCCGGGCCGCAGCACGCTGCCGTGCAGGTAGTAGTCATGTTTTTCCGCCAAGTCGCTCGGGAGCCCTTCGGCTTTCCCCGAAATGGACTTGAATCGTTCGGCCAATGTCGGGAGCGACTCCTCGGCATCCATGGCAACTATCCGAACTTCAAGACCTTCTTTCAAAATACTACCTGGCTCCAGAACTACCACTCCGCCCTCGACATGCCCCTTGCATTCCATGATAACAACCTCCGCTTCGAGCAAAGATCAATCCAGCTCGAATTCCTGTTTCCACTTGTCGTCGTCGGGCCATGGTTTCTGCTGGATCTTGTCGAGCAGGAAATGGCCCATGACGAGGTAATCCATCCGCGTGCGCATGAAGCATGTGAACGCCTCGTGGGGCGTGCAGACGATCGGTTCGCCGCGGACATTATAGGACGTGTTGATGACGACGGGACAACCGGTGCGTTCGTTGAAGCATTCGATCAGGCGGTGGTAGAGCGGGTTGTCGCGCTTGTCTACGGTTTGGATGCGCGCCGAGTTGTCCACGTGCGTAATCGCCGGCATATCTGATCGGACGACCTTTAGCTTGGCGAACCCTTGCGTCTCTTCCTCTTCCGGCGTCAGCGCGCGGAGGCGGTCCTGTCGTACGGGCGCGACGACCAGCATGTATGGGCTTTCGCGGTCGAGTCCGAAACAGTCGGCCACGTGCTCGATCATAACCGTTGGCGCGAAGGGACGGAACGATTCGCGGAACTTGATCTTGAGGTTCAATACCGACTGCATCTCGCGCGAGCGCGGGTCGCCGAGGATGCTGCGCGCGCCCAGCGCACGCGGTCCGAACTCCATGCGCCCCTGGAACCAGCCCACGACGTTTTCCGTCGCGAGTAACTCGGCGACACGCTGGCAAAGCGCCTCGTCCGAATCGAATCGCGTGAACGCAATGCGCTCGGATTCGAGATAGGACAGGACCTCTTCGTCGGAAAAAGCCGGGCCGAGGTACGTCGCCTTTTGGCGGTGGCTGTCGGCCGTGCGCGGATTGCCCAGCAGTTGGTGCCACGCGAATAGGGCGCAACCCAGCGCGTTGCCCGCATCGCCCGCAGACGGTTGAATCCAAATATCGTCGAACGGTCCTTCGCGCAGGAGGCGTCCGTTCGCAACGCAGTTGAGCGCCACGCCGCCTGCCAGGCAGAGATTGCGCATGCCGGTTTCACGATGGACGTGGCGTCCGATGCGGAGAATAATTTCCTCGGTGACGATTTGGATCGACCGCGCGATATCCATTTCACGTTGCGAGAGTCTCGTTTCGGGCGTACGCCGCGGGCCGCCGAAGAGCGTGTCGAACTTCTCGTTGGTCATGCGCAGGCCTGCGCAGAAATCGAAGTAGTCGAGGTTCAGGCGGAACGAACCGTCTTCTTTGATGTCGACGAGTTCGCTCAGGATCTCCTTGACGAATTTCGGCTCGCCGTACGGGGCCAAGCCCATCAATTTGTATTCGCCGCTGTTGACCTTGAATCCCGTGAAATACGTGAACGCCGAATACAGCAGACCCAGCGAATGCGGGAACTTGATTTCTTTGAGTATATCGACGCGGTTACCCTTGCCGACGCCGTAGGTCGATGTGGCCCACTCGCCGACGCCGTCGAGCGTGATGAACGCCGCTTCCTCGAAGGGACTGGGCAGAAATGCGGCTGCTGCGTGGCTCTGATGGTGTTGCGCGAACAGGACCTTGCCCTTATAGCCCAGGCACTCGCGGATGGTATTCCGCATGAAGATCTTTTCTTTGAGCCAAGAGGGCATTTGCTGGATGAACGACGTCAGGCCGCGCGGTGCGATAGCCAGGTACGTCGTCAACAGGCGCTCGAATTTCACGAACGGCTTGTCGTAGAAGACGACGTAATCGATGTCCTCGATTGCGATATTGCCTTCTTGAAGGCAATATGCGGCGGC
>CAIYET010001132.1 GCA_903925285.1 Candidatus Hydrogenedentota bacterium
AACTCCTCGGTACCTACACCAATCTCCTTCGTCAGAAACACACAGCCCTGTGCGCTCCATATCGCAATCATTCTACACGATTCACTCACAAACTTCGTAGCGGATATAAACAGCAATTTCAGTGCCAAAGCCTATACCTCTTGGAGATAGTGGGCTTTGAGTATTCCACGAATTCCTGCCGGTCCGGTCTTGAAATACCCTTCTCATATTGTCATGGCAAGAGTTTCATCCAAGAATAAGGCTATTTCTTCATTTTTCATCCAGATCATCCCTCCGAAAACCGCTGAAAGCCCTTGTGGTAAAGATCTTTCGGCTCAGAATAATCCGGCCAATCCTAAGACTTCGACGGCTGTATCGTTCTATCCGCAGAAAAGAAACACTCAAAAGTGACGATTCTGAACAGCATTTGCCGCACCATAAATGAGCAAATTCGAGACATCGCCCAAAGGTGATCCGTATGACGGCATTGGGAGCTTCGGTAGAACCCGTATTCAGGATGTGTGCATGCCAATACGGAGTGACCAAAAGCCTGAGGTAAGCAAACAGACCAATCGGGGTAGGGTTGCTCGATTTGCTTGGACTGCTGAAAGAACCTTGGTTTTGGTGCCAAGTGTCGTTTTCGGTCAATTCTTACCCGTCACTAATTGGCCAAGAAGGCCGCATCGCAAGGCCGCGACAAACCGATTAAAGTGCGTTTTCCAGTGCATTCCCGCTCATATTGTAACGAACTGGGCGTGAAACTTTATTGGCACATAGATTGCTTTCAAATTGGTGCGGTAGTGAAAATGATTCCTCAACCGGGAGTAGACTATGAGCGATAATGTTAGGATGTTGAACTGGGCGATCGAACACGAACTTCGATGTTCGCAACGCTATCAGCGTTTCTTGACAGTTGTCGGTGCGGAATGCCAAGCCACGGACACTGCTCTTAAGGAATTGCTCGGCGAGATACTCCGGGGAAGTGACGAGATCATCGAGTTGGATTCGACGGAAGTAGCCATCGTCATGGCTGAAACGGACAGGCAGGGCGCGTTGATGGCCATTGATCGGTATCACGCTCATTTCAACGGCGCCTTCGACATCCGTTTCGGTGTCGCCACGTTTCCGCTCGATGCCGGCGACCACGAGGCCCTCCTGGGCAGCGCGCGAAGCCGCCTGCTTAAGGCCAAGAAAGGGAAACCCGGTACAGTGATCTCGGAGGATGAATCGCAATAGATCGTTAAGAATGAGTTCTCGTAGTGGTGAGCGGAACGAGTAGGCTCCATTCGAGGGGCTTGGGAAATAAGGAAGCGGAGGGACACATCATGTTGGAAATGCTGCGGAAGTTGACGGTGAAGAAAGAACAGCGGAATGGAATGGAGACAAAGGGGTTTCTGTCGCGAGATGATTTTGCCGACCAGCTAATCAAGGAGCGTGCCCGGGCCGACCGGGCCGGTGCGTCTTTCACGTTACTTGCTTTCGACGTTGAGACTCCACCGGGATTGAACGGCAAGGCAGAGGCCATGGAGATTCTCGCGTCAATACTCGTGAAGCGGGCGCGCCTCACCGATACGAAGGGTTGGTTCGGTAACCGCTTGGGCATCATCCTGCCGAACACGGGAACCGAAAACGCCAACAATGTCGTTCAACCCATTCAGGAACTATTCAAGAAGACCGCCGTTGCCAACTCGCCACACGCGTCTACAACACCCAAGATTGCCTACCAGGCCTATGAGTATCCAACAAATGGAACGGCGAATGTGTCCGCGGATGTAGTTAACCCTCAAGAAACAGGACGGCTGGTGCCGGTTGCCTAGAGAAAAAAGGCGCCAAAAAGGGCTATGGAGCCTAATAAAGTGTACGCGGTCGCGAATGCTTATCCCGGACAGAACGGGAAGAACGGGTGTACTCGTCTTGCGCAGGGCTTCGGTATGATGGAAACGAGAAGGGTTGCCACTCCGGCCAGATTGAAGGACTATCACAATGCCCAATAGCGGACTATGCATGAGGAGATTGCCAGTGCGGATTTTGACGGGGATTTTGCTGTTAGCCGTTCTGGAAACGTCGAGCTACGCCTCCTTTGTCGATCCGGAATCAGTCTCGCTGGCGGCCAACGCCAAGGCGGTCCGCTGGAATGAGAGCACCGCCGTCCACCTTCAGCCCGAGGTCGGCCTGAATCCGCAGTGGTCCTACCAATGGAGCGTCGCAAGGGGATCGATTACCGAGAGCCTAGACCATCTTTCCGTTACCTACTTGGCCCCCGACGGCCTTGAGCCTGGTTGGGACATCGTGAAGGTGGAAATATGGAACAATACGCCCCCAATACCGATATTGCTGGCGACGCGCTATGCCGTGGTCTTGGTGTTCGAGCAATTCGTCATCCTGAAATCCGGCACGTGGGACTACTGGGGCTATTTCAACAGTACCAACTGGAAGTACTACATGGACTACATCGTCGACGCGAAGCACATCAAGACGTCCGCCGGCGTAGTGACGCGAGGCATCGATCCGAGCTATAACCGGTCTTACGGCTATACGGAATTCGTCCAGTATACCAAGACAAGACATAGCAGTGGTTATGTCGAATTTTGGAATAATGGGTATGACTTCTCTTACGGTTCCGACTGGTGGGAATTCCAGGGGACTACCTACGATTTCCAAAAGAAACATCTGGAAGACGGTCAATCCCTAGCCCACTCCGTCCTTGGTTTTCCCTTCACGGCGTTCGGAGCGCCCTTCAACCGGTTCGATACGACCACGACGACGGTGCTCAATGAATCCGCCGAGTCTCGCGTGTGGCTGTTCGGTGCTACATCGGGAACGCAAAAGATGGTGTTGGGGCGGTCGGGCGAGATTGAGAGTTCCACGGGCATGCCCAGTTATGCCACGTTCCGTGCCACGTACAACCCCGCACCCCGATATGTTGTGCTCCAACATAACCCTGGGATGCAGACATTCAGAGACAACTTCACTCAATTCGAGCAGATAATCGAGTATCTCGTTTCGATACGGGTTACGTTTGTCCAACCGACGGAGTATTGCCGGTTGATGGAGGAAGGCGTGTTCCCGTTGGATCCGCAAACCGACTCCGATGCGGACGGCCTTCTCGATGTCGTCGAGGGTCAGGGCGATTCGAACCAGAATGGCCTCCCTGATTTCCTGGACGGTGGGTCGAGTCCGGGTCAAATTCCGCCGATCATTACAGTGCAGCCGCAATCGCGGACGCTCAGCCCGCTTTCCCTGGTGACACTCACGGTAGGGGCTTTAGGTTCGATGCCATTGCGATACCAATGGAAGACAGACGGCGCTCCAATCCAGGGGGCAACTCAAGCCGCCTATGTAATCGCCATGGCGCAGGAAACGGATGAAGGCAGTTATGTCTGCACGGTCAGCAATCAAGTGGGAAACGCTACGTCCAATCCGGCAACACTGAGTGTCGACGATCCGCCGCTCATCACCAAAAATCCAGAGTCCCAATCGGTTGTCCCGGGCACCGAAGCGACTTTCGGCGTGGAGGCCATCGGTACGGCGCCCTTGAGTTACCAATGGGCCAAGAACGGCGTCGCCATTGCAGGCGCAACAGGGCCGTCATACACACTGCCTTCGGTGACCAGCGCCGACCAGGGTGAATACAAATGTTACGTCAGCAATACAGCAGGTACGATGCTGGGACAGAACAAGTCCTCTAACCCCGCGATCCTGGTGGTGTGGAATCCGCCTCTGATCTCGGAGCAACCGGTATCCCAGACCGTCGACTTCGGCGGGAACTTCCAGTTCTCGGTAGACGCCACGGGTACGATGCCATTGTCGTACCAATGGCGGAAGAATGGAGCGGCTATCAACGGAGCAACAGACACCACGCTGGTGTTCACTTCCGTGGCCAATTCCAAAGAAGGCAACTATGATTGCGTAGTGAACAA
>CAIYET010001133.1 GCA_903925285.1 Candidatus Hydrogenedentota bacterium
TTACGGCATTCAGATACGGCGGGACGATGCGATCCCGACATTTATCCGGGCGACTAAGGGCTATGAGGCCCGCCAAACGCACCTTAACAATTTTCTGGCAAGTAAGCACGACTTCCTGTTATTGCTTGACCATGACCAGATATTCCCGGAACATACCCTTGAGCGCCTCCGTTCACATGGGCTGCCCTACGTGAGCGGCTTATATATGCGGAGGCGTTTTGCGCCCATGTGCCCGGTATGGTTCGAGGACGCCCCCGCCGGTGCAATGCCCTTGAAAATATGGACACGCATACCGGAAAAGGATACGCTCTACCCTTTGGGTGCTTCCGGGTGGGGCTGCATACTCGTTCACCGTGATGCAATTCTGGCGGTACGGGCGCTCCTGAAAGGCGAGGATGAAATACTCGAGGATGATATGGACCTGTACCCATACGACCTGGAGCGCACCTTTCAGGCTATTCGCGGACTTGATGAACTTTCCAGGGCTTCCATGCGCTGGGAAATCATGCGCCCGGTATTCCGGGAGTATGTCAAGGCGCTCAAAGAAGAATTGCGACCCCTTCGAGCTAAGAAGGATGTGGTTGGTTCGGATATTCGCTTCCCGTTCTTCGCAAAGCTGGCCGGGTATCAGTTGATGGGCGATAGCGGAGTACAGTGCGGGCATGTCCTGAATTATCCGCTTATGCCCTCCGATTACACCAGCCAACCCGCCGAATCAATAACAGAACTTGAGGCGCATCTGGAAACCAATCGAGTGAAAGAAGAAAAAGAAATCCAAGATGGTGTAGCGGCCCTGACCGGAGGCGAGAATGCGTAAACTGCATATCGTTACCCCCTACGAATCTATTGCCATGCACAAGATGACAGATCCGCTATCCAACCTGTCTGGGATATTCGAGATAACCACCGGCACCCAACCCAACCTGGAAGCAGACTTGAATTATCACGTACCCTGGCACACGCTGGCCGGCCTAGATAAAGGCAACTCCAAACACGCCATGCTGTACACGCATTGCAATCCCGGAGCGGAAAGCGCCCTGATGGATGCCTGCGAGCGGGCCGATTTGATTATCTGCATGAGCTTTTCCGGACGAAAAGACTTGGTAAACATGGGCGTAGACCCCGCCAAGTTGTGGGTTATCTACGCCGGGGCAGATGGGCAGATGGTACGGAAGAACATTGGCGTAATCGGCTTCGAGCAGCCCAATGCCCGCAAGCGCCTGCACCTGCTATTGGACCTGGTTTGGAAGCTGGACAAGAACACGCTTTCGGCGATTAACTTTGTCCTAGTCGGTGGCGGCATGGAGCAGATCGGCGAGGAAATGAAAAACGCCGGCGCTTCCGTAGTGATCGAGCCACCTTTGAGCAAGGAAGATTTGGAATCGCTTTATCCTGCGCTTGACCTGCTACTCGTGACCGGCTACACCGAAGGCGGACCGCTGCCCATCCTGGAGGCATTCGCTTCCGGTGTGGATGTGCTTTCACCCGATTTCGGTTACGGTGCGGATTTTCTGCCATTCGCTGACAAGTACGCAACGGACGATGAATTGATACAAAAACTCACCGCCCGCTACAAGAGCATGGTTGATAATGTCCTACTCGCGAAGGCATTGAGTTGGCAGCAATACATAAGTGAACACGCCTCCGCCTTTGGGCGATTACTTGAGGATGTTCCCGAATGGGAAAACGGAGCGGCGCGTTACGCTCAATTGATTAATATCATTCAAGAGCGCAAAGTACAGACGATTTGCGAGATTGGTACATGGAACGGCGCGCGGGCGGTTCAAATGATACAAGCCGCGGGGGCGCTGTTTTCAATAGATAAAGAAGTTGAGTATTACGGATTTGACCTGTTCGAGGACCAGACTGGAGAGCAATTGCGGCGCGAATTCTCTAAACCGGGCTGGCCTATCGAAATCGTATTGCGGCGCATCAATGCAACGGGCTGCGGAGGTGTCCACCTTTATCCCGGCGACACGCATAAAACGCTCAACCAATACATCCGGGCCGGGATGGATTTGTACTTCATCGATGGCGGGCACTCAGAAGCCACAATTCGGCATGATTGGAAA